>CATJWA010000312.1 GCA_949744025.1 uncultured Eubacteriales bacterium | reverse complement strand
GCCGCGGCCGCAGCCGCGGCCTTTGCGGGCACGGGAGATATCACGCTGCTCAGAATTGCCCCGGGGCTGTCCCTGCGCTTCGGCGTGGACGGTCTGGGTCGCTTCTTCCTCCTGCTCGTGTCCGCTGTCTGGTGCCTTGTGCAGTTCCACGCTTTCGGATACATGAAGCACGAGGGGAAGGAAAACCGCTTCTTCGGCTTTTATATCCTCACCTACGGCGCGCTTCTGGCTCTGTGCACGGCGCGCAACACCGTGACGCTGTACATGTGCTTTGAGCTGATGAGCCTTTTGAGTATGCCCCTGGTGCTGCACGACGGCACGGGCGTGTCCCGTTCCGCGGCGCTTAAATACCTTGGCTACTCCACCCTCGGCGCGGCGCTGGCGCTCATGGGCATGTTCCTGCTCTCGGGCTGCGCGGAAAGCCTTGAGTTTACCGCCGGCGGAGTCGGCTTTGCCGATGGGAGCGGGGGAAGGGTGCTTGCCGCCGCGCTGCTTATAATGGTGGGCTTCGGCAGCAAGGCGGGACTGGTGCCGCTTCAGATGTGGCTGACGGAGGCCCACCCCGTGGCTCCCTCGCCGGCCAGCGCGGTGCTCTCCGGAATAATAACCAAAAGCGGAGTGCTGGCGATAATGCGAATGCTGTTTTATATTCTCGGCGCCGGCACCCTTCGGGGTACCTGGGTGCAGACCTGCCTGATAATTCTCTCGCTTGTTACGGTGTTCACGGGCTCCATGCTGGCGCTGAGAGAGAAGCTTTTGAAAAAGCGTCTGGCGTATTCGACGGTGAGCAACCTGTCCTATGTTCTGTTCGGCCTGTTTACGCTGAACGAGGCGGGTTTTGCAGGGGCTCTGATGCAGGTGCTTTTTCACGCGCTGGCAAAAAGCGCGCTGTTTCTTGCCGCGGGCTCGGTAATCTTTGCCACGGGCTGCAAGCGGGTGGACCAGCTTCGCGGAATAGGCCGGCGGATGCCGGCGACGATGTGGAGCTTTGCAATAGCCGCGCTCTCGCTCATAGGCATACCGCCCACCGGCGGCTTTGCCGCGAAGTGGCAGCTTGCCATGGGCGCGCTGGACACCGGCTCGGCGCTGGGGCTTGCCGGCGTCGTGGTGCTCATGGTCAGCGCGCTGCTTACGGCCTTTTACCTGCTGCCGATTGTCGCGGACGCCTTTTTCCCCGGCAGGGATTTTGACGCGGGTGAGCCCTGCGAGGCGGAGGCGTGCATGCTGGTGCCGGTTGCCGCGTTTTCGGCTCTGGTGCTTTTGCCGGGCATAGTGCCCGCGGGGCTGAGCTCCTGGCTGGCGGGTCTGGCCGGGACGCTTATGTGAAGGAGGGGTGAGCAGATGTACTGCCTGACATTACTGAGCGTGCTCTTTCCGGCCGCGGCCGGCTCGACGCTGCTTGTCTGGCGGCCGGAGAACCGCAGGCTGAGGAACGTCTACTGTATCTGCGCCGTGCTGATAAGCTCCGTGTTTGTGCTCGGCAGCGTCGCTGCGACCGCCGTGCACGGCGCCGGCAGCACCGCGCTGACGCTCGTTCACATGAACGACATGCTCTCTCTGGCCCTGCGGATTGACGGCGCGTCCATGGTCTTTGGCTGCATCATCGGGGTTCTGTGGCCGGTGACTACGGTTTACGCTTTTTCCTACATGGAGCACGAGGGTATGGAGAACAAGTTCTTCGGCTTTTTCCTGCTCAGCTACGGAGTTGTGGCCGGAGTGGCCTTTTCCGCAAATTTTTTCACCATGTACCTGTTCTATGAGTTCATGACCCTTGCAACGCTCCCGCTGGTGATGCACGAGATGGACGCAAAGGCCAAGTACGCGGGCAAGAAATATATCCTCTACTCCATGACCGGCGCGGCTCTGGCGTTCATCGTTCTGGTGCTGCTGCTCAGCTGCGGCTCCACGCTCGATTTCACTTACGGAGGCGTGCTTGACGCGGAAAAGTCGGCGGGGATGGAGGAGACGCTGCGCCTGGTGTTCGTGCTCGGCTTCTTCGGCTTCGGCGTGAAGTCGGCAATCTTTCCCTTCCACGGCTGGCTGCCCGCGGCCTCGGTCGCTCCCACGCCGGTTACGGCTCTGCTGCACGCCGTGGCGGTGGTCAAGTCCGGCGCGTTTGCGGTCATGCGTCTTATCTACTTTTCCTTCGGCACGGGACTGCTTTTCGGAAGCTGGGCGCAGAATCTGGCGATGTGCGCCGCGGCGCTGACAATAGCCTATGCCAGCGTCATGGCTCTGCGGATGCCGCATCTCAAGCGCCGCCTGGCTTATTCGACGATAAGCAACCTGTCGTATATCCTGCTGGCCTTCGCGGTGATGACTCCCGCGGGGCTGACGGGCGGGCTGCTGCACATAATTTACCACGCGGTTGTGAAAATAACGCTGTTCTTCTGCGCCGGAGCGATACTGCACCGGACGGGGCTTGAGTATGTGGCCGAGATGGAGGGGCTGCACCGGCGGATGCCGGTCACCTGCGCGGTGTTCACCTTCGCGGTGCTGGCGCTGATGGGCGTGCCGCCGCTCGGCGGATTTATAGGCAAGTGGAGCATAGCCTCGGCCGCCTGCGCGTCCGGCTCCTGGGCCGGCTATGTGGGCGCGGCGGCGCTTATTGTCTCCACGGTGCTCACGACGCTGTACATGATGACGGCGGTCATACGCTTTTACTTCCCGCTCAGGGACGCCGCGCCGGTTACGGAGCGCTCGGAGGCGGACTGGCAGATGCTTCTGCCGCTGGGGATTCTGGTGGCGCTCATCGCTGGACTGTCGCTTGCCTCGGGAACGCTGATTGACTTGCTGTCGGGAATAGGAGGTGCGGTATGAGGCTCTGTCTGCTGGTATTTATGCCCATCGCCGCGGCGGTAGGCGCGTATCCGCTCGCACGGAAAAACGCGAGAGCGGGAAACGCCTTTGTGCTTGGCGTTACGGTTTTGGAGCTGGCGCTGATGCTCTGCGTGCTCGTCCGTCCCGCCGGGGCGCTTGCGCTGCCGGGGATGTACGGCATGGGGCTGAGCTTTACCTGCGGCAGCCTGCGCAGCGTGCTTGCCGCGTGCGCGTGCGTGATGTGGCTGTGCACGGCGCTTGTCTCCCCGGAATATTTTAGAGACGCCGAGCGCACGCAGCGCTATTACATGTTCTATCTCTGGACGCTCGGCGCGCTCATGGGAGTATTTTTGGCCGGCGACCTGCTGACGCTGTTTGTATTTTTTGAGATAATGTCCTTCACCTCCTATGTCTGGGTGGCGCAGAACGAGACGCCGGAGGCCCTGCGCGCGTCGGAGACCTACCTGTTCATCGCGGTTATAGGCGGACTGACCATGCTCATGGGCCTGTTCATGCTCTACCACGGCTGCGGCAGCCTGACGCTGGAGGGGATCGCCGCGGGCGCGGGAAGCCTGAGCATGGGCCGGCGCTTTGCCGTGGGCGTTTGCCTGCTCGTGGGCTTCGGCGCGAAGGCGGGCATGTTCCCGCTGCACATCTGGCTGCCGAAGGCCCATCCCGTTGCCCCCGCGCCGGCAAGCGCGCTGCTGTCGGGAATCCTGACGAAAAGCGGCGTATTTGGAATTATCGCCGTTAGCTGCTGGCTTTTCGAGGGCGTGAGCGGCTGGGGCCGCCTGCTGCTGGTGCCGGCGGTCATCACGATGACGCTCGGCGCGCTCCTCGCCGTGTTCAGCACCGACCTTAAGCGCACGCTCGCCTGCTCGTCCATGAGCCAGATTGGCTTTATACTCACGGGTGTGTCGATGCTCAATCTGCTGGGCGCTCACGGTTCGCTGGCGGCCTGCGGTACGGTTCTGCACATTATAAACCACTCGCTGATAAAGCTGACGCTGTTCATCGCCGCGGGCGTGGTGTATCTCAACGTCCATTCCCTCGACCTGAACGGCATACGCGGCTTCGGGCGCGGCAAGCCGCTTTTGATGCTGGCCTTTTTAAGCGGGGCCTGCTCCATAGCGGGCATCCCCGGCTTCGGCGGATACATAAGCAAGACACTGCTGCACGAGAGCATTGTGGAGTACATCCATGCGCTGAGTCTGGCGGGGGCGGCGGTCTGGCCCTACAAGCTGGCGGAGTGGCTGTTTCTTATTTCCGGCGGACTGACCTTCGCGTATATGGCGCGGCTGTTCTATATTATTTTCCTCGCGCCAAAAGCGGATGGACAGCACGAAAAGCAGGGCCCGTACATGGGCCGGCCCACGGCGGCGGTATTGGCGCTCTGTGCGCTTGCCATGCCCGCGCTGGGACTGAGCGCGCCCGGGACCATGGACAAAATTGCCGCCTATGCCTGCGAATTTATGCGTGTGCATGCTCCGGAGCATGCGGTGCAGTATTTCTCTCTGACGAACCTCAAGGGCGCGGCGATATCCATAAGTATAGGCATCGTGGTGCTGGCGCTGGCGGGCTTTGTCCTGCTGACGAGGTACGAGAACGGACAGGAGTCGTACAAAAACGTCTGGCCAGCGCGGCTCGACCTTGAAGACAGCGTTTACCGTCCTGCCCTTCGCGGCCTGTCGTATATCGGCGCGATTGCAGCCCGCGCGGTGGAGACATTTGGCGCCGTGATTATCTACGGCGCGGTGGACCTGATTTTCCTCGGCGCCAAGAAGTCGGTCACGCCCGGGCGCGACGGGGAGTTTACCGCCTATGATGAGCAGAAGCCGCGCAGCTCGATAGAGCGCAGCTTTTCCGGGGACCTGCTGTCCGCGGTGATAGGCATAGCGATTATCCTCGCATTTGTCCTTGCGGCGCTGTGAGGATACGGCGAAAGGGCCCCGCAATCCCATCGGGATTGCGGGGCCCTTTTATAATGCCCGGAGCTTAAGGAAAGCGCTCAGGCCGCCGCACGGGGGAACACGCGGAAATGCAGGGCAAAGCGCGGCATACGCCCTTAAGCTTCCTCCGCGAACACCGGAGCGGGCCGGCTTATCGAGGCCAAAAACCTTTCCGCAAGCGGGGACAGCACGCCGCGGCGCCAGGCTACTACTATTTTTCCCCCGTCACAGCCGGCGGGAACCATAACGATAGGAAGCTGATGGCTGGTGTTTTCGCGCATGCCGCTGTCCACGGAAAAGCCGAGACCGCGGCTGACGAGGGTGGTCAGGTACAGATAGGAATTGGCGAAATGGATGCTGCCGGGCGTTATTCCCGCCGTGCGGCAGATTTCAAGCGCGGTCTGAAGATGGGTTGGGGCCTCGAGTATAAGCGTTTTGCCGTTTAAAAACGAGAGCTCGTGTGCCTGCGCGCGGCCGTCGGTCCAGGAGGGCGGCAGGAAGAAATAAGGCTCCATATCGCCGACGGGCACGTAGTCAAAATAGCTGTATGCCGATATGTCGTACGACGCGCTTATGGCCAGGTCGAGCTCCTGACACATGAGCTTGTCGCGCAGCTCGTGGAAATTGTACATTTCCGTTTCCACCCGCACGTCAATGTTGTCCTCAAGGAATTTGCCTATAAGCCTCCTGGTTACGAGCGTTATTTCTTCCCTGTGCAGAAAGCCGACGCGCAGGCAGACCGTCGGGTCGGGAGCCTTGCGGCATATGTCGGACACTGAAACTCGGAAGCGCTGGTAGGCCACGTCAAGCCGGGAGTATATCTCCTCCCCCTCGGGCGTGAGCGAAATGCCCCTGTTTGTGCGCACGAAAAGCTTTACGCCGCAGTCCAGCTCCATCTTTGCAATCCAGTTGCTGACGGAGGGCTGGCTTGTGTACAGGGCCTTTGCGGCCTGAGAGATGCTGCGGTATTTGGCGACCATTAGAAAAATTTCTATCTGCCGAATATCTATTTCCTTAATTTCAGTCACCCCGTTTCATGCCCGTCAAATTAATGTTTGACAATAAACCGTATTTTAATCATACCACCTTTTGCGTGAGGTGTCAAAGACTGCGCGGCTTTCGCTATAGTTTTATGTTATAGTCGGAGCGGTTGACTTTTGTATCCAATGTATGAGAATATAAAAACACAGCGCAGGTTCAGGCGCTTTTTAAAGGTTTATAATTTGATGATATATGGGAGGAAAAGTTATATGTATGATATCGACAGGGGCCTGCTGGACGAGATAGACAAGCTTGAGCTCAGCGAAAAAAACAGGGCGTGGCGCGCGGCGATGAAGGCGGCGCCGTGGCGCGTGTATGTAGACCGCGAGCGCTGCACCCTCGAGTCCTGGCGCGAGACGGAGGGCGAGGACCTTCAGATACGCTACGCGAAGATGCTCAAGAAGGTACTGGACAACGTGCCGATAAAAATTCACGATTTTGACGAGATAGTCGGCCGTCCCACCACCGGCGTTATCGGCTGCCAGACCGCCGTGAACATCTGCGGCGACTACATCGAGGACATCTGGAACGACGACGGCGTGATAGGCGTCACGCTTGACGCCTCAGCCATTCTGAATAAGGAGGAGCTGGAGGTCCTGCGCCAGGCCGTGCGCGTTTTTGAGCCGTCCTGCCTGCCCGCGCGCACCTATAAGGCATGGGAGCAGCTTGTCGGCTCCTGGGCGGTGGACGCCGAGGCCGCGAAGCTCAAGGACCCGGGGCTGAGAAACGGCATCACCGGACAGAGCACCTCCACTCTGTACTGGCCCAAAATACTGCGCGTGGGCCTCAAGGGCTACATTCAGGAATGCCATGAGCACATTGAACGCTATATTGCGGAAAAGGGTACCGACAAGGACAGGATTTATTTCTGGCAGTCGGCGATAATAGTATTGCAGGCGACAATCGACCACTCCCGCCGATACGCCGCGCTGGCTCGCGACATGGCGGAAAAGACCGCGGACGAAAAGGAGAAGGCCCGCCTTATCCGCATCGCCGAGACCTGCGAGTATGTGCCGGAGAACCCGCCGCGCACGATGCACGAGGCTCTCCAGTGCATGGAGATGTGCTCTCTGGCGAAGATGCTGGAAAACCCCATGCAGAACAACAGCCACTGGGGCCGCGCGGACCAGTACCTGTACCCCTTCTTCAAAAACGACGTGAAAAACGGCGTTCCCCTGGCCGAGATTGCCTCGGAGATTGCCGACCTCGTCGGACGCTGGGGCACACAGACCTTCGTCTCCGACGCGATGAACAAGGAGACGCACCAGATAAACTTCGGCATAAACAACATCATGGTCGGCGGTCTGGGTCAGGACAAGACCGACATGTGCAACGAGCTGAGCTACCTGTTCCTGCACGTCGTGGCGCTTTTAAAGCTCTCCTCGCCCACGGTGGGCCTGCGCTGGAACAGGCAGACCCCGGACTGGATAATGAACAAGGCCATACGCACCAACATGGAAACCCGCGGCGGCATTCCCCTTTTCCAGAACGACGAGGTGATGATACGCAGCTATGTAAACGACGGTATTCCCTATGAGGAGGCGGTGGAGTGGGGCGGTCTCGGCTGTGTCTATCCCTGCATCCCCACGCGCGCGGAGCACTACGGCGCCGAGGGCGTGGCGGCCTTCAACCTGGGCGGCCTGATGCACATGACGCTGCACAACGGCATCGACATAAACGGAAAGCAGACCGGCCTGAAAACCGGCGACGTGCGCGGCTTTGATACCTTCGAGCAGTTTTATGAGGCTTTCTTCAAGCAGCACAAATTCCTGTGCCACCGCATTCTGTGGCTGGGCGCCGTGGCGCGCGATATGTGCCATGAGTGCACGCGCACCCCGCTGCTGTCCGTGCTGGGTATTGAGGCGAGCATGGAGCTGGGGCAGGACCTGACCAAAGCGCACCCAGACTACTCCATGTACGGAATGTCCGACCGCGCGATAATCGACGCGGCAGACTGCTTCACGGCGGTAAAGCATCTGATATTTGACGATAAGGTGCTGACCTGGGATGAGCTTATGGGAGCTCTGGACTCCAACTTCGACGGCGAGCGCGGCGAGGAGATACGCCAGCTCTGCCTGCGTCAGCCCAAGTACGGCAACGACTGCGAGGAGGCCGACGCTATGGTCAGGCGCGTGAGCGACGATTCCGCCCGCATAATCCGCAGCTATGACAACGCGCCGTTCCGCAACATGATGATCTCGCGCGAGGGCCTTGCCTGGCACTACTTCGGCGGTCTGGGCGCTGGCGCTCTGCCGGACGGAAGAAAGGCCCTCGAGCCGCTTAACGACGGCTCGCTGTCTCCCATGCGCGGCGTGGACAAAAACGGACCCACCGCCGTTCTGCGCTCGGCCTGCAATTCCGGCTACTCGGACGTGTGCTACGCGGCGGTGCTAAACCAGAAATTCTCCTCCTCTCTGCTCAACAGCGAGGAGAGCATCGACAAGCTGGTGGCCTACACCAACGCGTACATGCGCAATGACGGCACGCATATCCAGTACAACATTCTTGACACCGAAATGCTCAAGGACGCGAAAGCGCATCCTGAGCAGTATCCCGACCTCATCGTGCGCATCGGCGGCTTCTCGGCCTACTTTGTGCAGCTTTCAGAGGGGATTCAGGACGACGTTATTTATCGCAGCGAGTTCGAGATGTAATACTATTCCGACGGGAAAACAGCAGTGCAGGCGCCGCGGAAGCGGTGTCTGCACTGCTGTTAATTTATAAGTTGACAGAATTCGGCAAATAGTTTAAAATAAAAGATGCCCCTGAATAGGGGTAAGGGCGCCGTTGCAAAATGCGGTTGGCCACTTCCCTGAGAAGGGAGGTGGTGCGTATGGGAGACGGGCGATGGACGAAAGTCCTTCGTTTCGCGGTATGCTTCATCATCG
>CATJWA010000311.1 GCA_949744025.1 uncultured Eubacteriales bacterium | reverse complement strand
GCCGTAGCCGCCCCAGCCCCAGCCGTACTTGGCGAAGGCACGCACAACGCTGTTGCCCGGCACTATTGAATACGGGCTCGGTCCCGTCATGGTGCCGTGAAAGATTGAGCTTTCGTCTCCGCTCGCCGGCCACCAGCCGTAGCCGCAGGTCACGTTGTTCGTGCCTGAGGACCAGTTTACCGTGCACTCGCAGTTGTAGAAAGCGTTTATGTCTATCGCGCAGCCCCAGGAGTGCCTCAGCTTGTCCGTAAAGCGCGCGCCGCCTATCGACCAGCCTCCGTATATCGGGAAGCGCTCGGGGTCGTTGTAAATCTCCTCAAATATCAGGCGTATATCCGTCGCCACAAGCTTGTGCACCGTCACGGTTGTGGTAGAGGGTATCTTATTCCCGCTCTGGTCCATCGTCCATATCGGCACAGTCACCGTCTCCATAAAGCCGGCCGCGTCCGCCGCGCTTGTGAAGTAGGTCTTGTTCGGGTTTCCGAACAGGGCGGTCTGCCGCTCCGCCACGCTCATGGACTGGTACTTTACCGCAAAGGGCACATAGCCCTGCGGCACAGCCTGAACCGTCTGCACCTCCGGAACCTCCGCCCAGTCCTTGAGCTCACGGTCGTTCGCCCAGAGGTAGCGGTAGATTATAGCCGCGGCCTCGCTTCGGCGCAGGTTCGCCTCGCCCTTGAAGCTGCCGTCCTCCATGCCGCTGAGCAGTCCCTTTCCGTAGGCCTGCTCAACGCAGTTGACATACTGCTGGTCCATTCCGCCATAGTCCGGAATATGCTTGTCCGCGTCCACCACCTTGACGGTCGGCTCCATACTCACGTTCGTGCAGACGTTGGTGAGTATAACCGCCGCCTCATACCGGCTTATCGGCTTTTCCAGCTCGGCGTAGGTGCACTCAAAGAGCACTCCCCCTCCGCTGTACACGTCCGCGACAAGAATGTTCGCGTCCATAGCCATCGTGTAATACTTTCCCGCCCAGTGAATGCCGTCGCGGTCGGTCGTGCTTCTAAAGCCGCTGCCGCCCTGATTCATGGACGCCTCAAAAATCATCTTGAGAAATTCGCCGCGCTTGACGTTGTTGTCCGGCAGGAAGGTGCCGTCCTCATAGCCGTCAATTATTCCTGAAAGCTGTGTTATCTGACTTATGTACGGCTCATACCACGCTTCCCCGTCAACAGCCGTAAAATCCCTGGCCGCCGCCGGCAGGGCCGCGGCGCACAATGTAAGCAGCGCCAGCGCCAGTGTGGCTGCACTCTTTATCCCTCTAATCTTTCTCATCGCAGTCCCTTCTCAATAGTTAAAGGTATAGGGCATAAGCTTGCTCAGGGGATAGCTGACATATCTCCCGCCGGCCTTGGCGCACAGCACCTCCATGTCCTTGACAAATTCGGACATGAACTGCCGGCAGGCCCCGCAGGGCATACAGTAATTTTCGCTGTCGGCCCATATCGCAATACGCACAAAATCGCGGTGCCCCTCGCTCACCGCCTTGCATATCGCGCCCCGCTCAGCGCATATGGTGCTCCCCAGCGCCGCGTTTTCCACGTTGCAGCCGTAAAATACGGTCCCGTCCTCACATTCCACCGCCGCGCCCACCTTGAACTTGGAATAAGGCACGTAAGCGTTTTCCGACGCCTGTCTGGCAATGTTCAGCAGCTCTCTGTCGGTCATTTTTCCGAGTCCTCCTTTTTTATTCTGAATACAACGTATTTATATATGGTGTAATGCAAAAGCGCAATAACCGCCGTCATTCCCAGCTTGACAATGTAAGCGTTGAAGCCCAGACCCTCCAGGTATTCCATCGCCGCGCTGCTTATCGCCAGCAGCACAAAATCCACGCCGACATACTGCACGAACTGGGCCCTTGTCCGTCCCTTCCCCTCTCGGAAGGTTATGTTGCTGTTGAGCAGGTAGCCGCACACGCTTCCGGTGATAAAGCCCGAGGCCTGTCCCACTCCGGCGCCGAAGTGCATCAGGTCATACACTATGGCAAAAACAACGTAGTCCACTATAGTGTTGAGCACGCCCATAATGCCGTAGCTTATCAGCCGCCGGAAACGGTGAAACTGTTTTTTTATAAAGTCCCTCATTTCAGGTCAATCGTCCATTCGCTGAATTTGTTGAATATATCGTACTGCGTGGGGCTGGCTCCCGTCACGACTCCCCGGTGGGTCAGCATCTGGCGCTTTTCAAAGCATATCGGCACTATGCCGCCGTTTTCCATGACATAGCGGCAGGCCTCCTGAAAGGCATTGTAGCGCCCCGCCGTGTCGGCCTTGAGATACTCGTAGTAAAGCTGTGAATAGCTCCCGTCGCGGCATCTGGCGTAGTTCATCTCGTTGTCCTCCTCAAAGAGGTAGGCCAGGTTCCAGTCCGGCGTCAGGCGTATCTCGCCGTAGTACATGTCGTACTCGCCCTCGGTCAGCGCCTCTACATAGTCGTTCCAGCTCAGCTCGCGCAGCGTGGTTGTTATGCCTATGGAGTTAAGGTCCTCCGCCAGCTTTCTGGCCGCCTGAACCTTCACGCTGCTGTCGTTGTTGACTATGAAATCTATGTCTATCTCCACAACTATGCCCGTCACTAAAATTTCAAGCTGTCCGTCGTTGTCATGGTCTTTTACGTTCGCGCTTTCAAAAAGCTCGAAGCAGTGGCCGAGGTCATAGGCAAATTTCTCCGCGTAAGCCGCGTCGTACAAGTCGCTTGACGGCAGCATCGGCAGCCTTGCCACCGTGCCGCAGCCCGCCATCTGCTCGTCAACAATCCACGGCCTGTCCACCGCGTACATCATCGCGTAGCGGCAGATGCCGTTCTGGAAATATTTGCTCTCCATGTTGAAGCCGAGGTAGTGCATGTTCGTCGTGTCGTAATTGCGTATTTCGTTTGAGCTCCCATAGCCTAAATTATACATTCCCGTGGGGTCGTTGGTCACCACGTCGATAAGCGAGGCCTCAAAAGCGCTTATCTGCTCTGAGGTGTCATTATAGCTTTTAAGATAGATAACGTCAATAGGCATTTCCTGGCAGTGCCGGTTCTGGTCGAAAAGCACAAGGCTGTCCCCGTTCTCCGACAGCCGGTAAGGTCCGCTTCCGGCGGGCGCGGACTCGCCTGCCGAGCCGTTTTTTATCACCGGTATGTTCAGCAGCGCCGGCAGATAGCTGTTCGGGTACTTCGTGCTTATGGCGAAGCAGTCCTCCCCCATGGCGCTGATGCCGTAGATTATGGAAAGCCGGCTTCTGTAGTAGGCGCTTTGCTGCGCCTGCTGTATGGAATAAACTATGTCCTTGGCCGTGAGCGTGCTGCCGTCGGTAAAGGGTATGGTAGTGTCCACATTGAACACCCACCACTCGTTGTCCGTTGTGGTAACGCTCGTAACCAGCTCGGAGCTTACGTTGAAGTGCTCGTCCACCGTGAACACCGAGTCATACAGCAGCGACCAGAACAGCGAGTTTGTGCTGCTCGAGCTGCGTATGGGGTTTACTCCCGCCTCCGAGTCATAGTTTACGGAGAAAACCGAGTCCTCCGCCGTTTTTTCCTCCACGACATGCCCCGGAGCCACGCCCTCGGTCTCCGCGCCGTCGTTCGTCTCCTGTCCGCCCTCTCCGCAGCCGGACAGCAGCAGGCACAGCGCAAGCAGCGCCGCCGCGGTTTTTCTCATGCGTTTTGACATTGCCTTTTTCCTTTCAAATCAAAGGGCGGAGCCTGTATCCGGAAGCTGTCTGTTACAGACATATCAGCGCGCCCTGACAGCCCCGCTGCCCCCGCGTGGCGCGGTGTGACCAGTATTTCTCCGGCAGGCACATCGTACACTCGTCCGACACGGCGATGCTCTCCGCTCGCAGACCGAGCTGCAAAAGCCGCCGGCGGTTTACGCCGCGCAGGTCCAGCAGGAATTTTCCCTCGCGCCCCGGCTCGGGCCGGCACAGCTTGCCGAGGTCCTCCCCCAGCAGCCGCTCCGCCGCCTCGGGCACCTCGGGCCCGACCTCGAAGCAGCACGCGCCTATCGCGGGACCGATGGCGGCGCAGATACTCTCCGCACGCGCTCCCAGCTCCTCCATTTTTTCCACCGCCGCGCCCAAAATGTCCGCGACGCTGCTGCGCCAGCCGCAGTGCACCGCGCCTGCAACGCCGTTTTCCGTGTCGCACAGCAGCACGGGCACGCAGTCGGCCGTAAAGCAGAAAAGCGCAAGCCCCCGCTCGGCCGTCACCAGTCCGTCGCACTCGGGCCGTGAAGCGTCGCTCAGCCCCGCGTCCGGCCCGGTGACAACGCGCACATTGTTTCCGTGCACCTGCCTTGTCAGCGCGATTTTTCCCGCGTCCACGCCCACGGCAGCCGTCAGCCTCCGGTAATTCTCCTCAACCGCGTCGGGGTCGTCCCCGCGCGACATCGCCAGATTCAGGCTCGAGAAGATGCCCTCGCTCACCCCGCCGTACCGCGTGGAAAAGCCGTGCCGCGCGCGTATCACCGGCGCCGTCATAAAGCTCACGCCGTTAGCCCTGTTTTCAATAAAGCTCATAATATCAACCAAATGTATCACATTTCCGTCAGCGCCAAAAGCGTCGCATTTAGAAGCTGTTAGCGGCATTGCCGCCTACAGCTTGTTAATACAGCGTAGACTTCGCGGCGCGCACGCCGCGAATAAATTCAAATCGTTTTTTGTCAGGACATGCGCCTGACAAAAAACACTTCTCGCGGAGCGCGCGTCGTCATTTTTCGCCGCAGGTGGCGAAAAATGTAAGGCGCAAAGCGGAGTGAATCCCCTCAAATCAAAGGACGCCCGCGTCCTTTGATTTGATTAATTCGACCTCCCGCAGCAGTCCTTGTACTTCATCGGCAGCCCGTTCGGCCGCAGCTTCCCGCAGGGACAGGGGTCGTTGCGCCCAATCTTCTGCGCGCGGCGCACCGGCTGCTTTTTCACCGAGGCGTCCCCGCCCACGGCGTTGAGGTTGGCTCGCGCCACGCTCTTTCGCTGCACGCCCTGCTCCTTGTTCACCCGCGCCAGATAGATGCGCCGCGCGACCTCCTCGCGGATGCCGCCGACCATGGCCTCGAACATGTCGAAGCCCTCCTGCTTGTAGGCGTCCACGGGCTTTACGTTGCCGAAGCCGCGCAGGCCGATGCCCCGTCGCAGCTCCGCCATGGCGTCGATGTGCTCCATCCAGTATTCGTCCACCACTCGCAGCATGATAACCCGCTCAAGCTCGCGCATGAGCGGCGCGCCGTTGGGCATCAGGCCAAGCTCCTGCTCCTTGCGCTCGTAAACGGCCAGCGCCTGCTCCTCGACCGCAGCCTCGACCTCGGCAACGTCCATGCCCTCCCTGTACTGCACGGCGCCCCGACGCAGGAAAAGCTTCTCAAGCGGAGCGAGCGTCTCGTCCAGATGGGCCTG
>CATJWA010000310.1 GCA_949744025.1 uncultured Eubacteriales bacterium | reverse complement strand
GCATTGAGGTAAACGAGATGAACTCCGGCTGCATCTGCTGCTCGCTGGTGGGTGACTTTCACGACGCGCTTACAAAGGTGCTCGAGCAGTTCGCGCCCGACCGGATACTGATAGAGCCCTCCGGGGTGGGCAAGCTGTCTGACATCATCCGCGCGGTGGCCGGCGTCGAGGGCATTGAAATCAACAGCGCCGCCGTCGTGGCCGACGCGGGCAAGTGCAAAATGTACATGAAAAACTTCGGCGAGTTCTACACCGACCAGATTGAGCACGCCGGAGCCATAGTGCTCAGCCGCACCGGCGGCATAAGCACGCAGAAGCTTGACGAGTGCGTTACTCTGCTGCGGCAGCGCAATGCCGAGGCCGCTATTATCACAACGCCCTGGGAGCAGCTCGGCGGCGCGGACATACTTGCGGCCATTGAGCGCACCGACACGCTTGAGCACGAGCTTGACGAGCTTGCTCACGAGCACCATCACCACGAGCACGCCGAGGACTGTGACTGCGGCTGCCATCACCACGACCATGAGCACGACCATGGTCATGGCCACGAGCACGAACATGAGCATCACCATGACAACGGCCACGAGCACCACCATCACCACCACGACGGTGAGCACGACGCAGACGAGGTGTTTGTAAGCTGGGGCGTGGAAACGCCGAAAAAGTTTTCCGAGTCCGAGCTTCACACCGCGCTCGCCGCGCTGGACGACGAGGCGAAATACGGCGCCGTGCTGCGCGCGAAGGGCATAGTAGATTCCTCCGACGGACAGTGGATGCATTTCGACTACGTTCCCGGCGAGCAGGACGTGCGCCGCGGCGGCGCGGGCGTGACGGGAAGGCTGTGCGTCATAGGCTCTGGGCTTGACACTGCGGCGCTCGGAAAGCTGTTCGGCGTGCAGGGGTAAGGACGATGAAGGAGGACCTCATAAGCTCCGCTCCGGAAATTCCGGTATACCTGTTCACCGGCTTTTTGGATGCGGGCAAAACCCAATTTATTCAGCAGACGCTTGAGGACAAGCGCTTCAACCGCGGCGAGCGCACACTGATCCTGCTGTGCGAGGAGGGCGAGGTTGAGTACGACCTGTCACGCTTCAAGAAGAAAAACGTGTTTGTCCGCACCGTCGAGAGCGAGGAGGAGCTTACAAGCCAGCGCCTTCGTAAGCTTGAGCAGGATTTGTACATCGAGCGGGTAATGGTCGAGTACAACGGCATGTGGACGCTCGACACACTGTATCAGGGTATGCCGCAAAACTGGGTGGTATATCAGGAGTTTATGTTTGCCGACAGCCGCAGCTTTGTCAGCTACAACGCCAACATGCGCCAGCTTGTGTTCGACAAGCTCAAAAGCTGCGAGCTTGTCGTGCTCAACCGTGCGGAAAAGGGCATTGATATGTCGCCCTTCCACAAGATTATCCGCGCCGTCAACCGCCGCTGCGACATCGCCTTTGAGCACCCCGATGGCAGCGTGGATTACGACGAGACGGTGGACCCCCTGCCCTTTGACCTGAACGCGCCCGTGGCGGAGATTGCCGACAGGGACTACGCGATATGGTACAGCGACCTTGGCGAAAACCTGAAAAATTACAACGGCAAAACCGTGCGCTTCAAGGGACAGCTCTCGCTCAGCGACGAGCTGCCGGACGGCTGCTTTGTGATAGGACGGCCGCTTATGAACTGCTGCGCCAACGACATCACCTTTGCTGGGCTGGTGGCCGAGGGCTCCGCGCGCGGCGGTTTTCAAAGCGGCGACTGGGTGACGCTCACGGCAAAGATTACCGTGAAAAAGCACCCTGCCTACGACCGTCCGGGGCCAGTATTAGGGGTGGTCGAGCTTGAGTCCGCCGTCCCGCCCGAGGACGAGGTGGCGACGTTTTATTAAGTCAAAATCAATGGCGGCCGTATGATAGCTGCTCATAAAACCGTATCAACCAACAAACTGAAAAGAGTAACTGCCATACAGGGTGCAGAAAAAGACAGGTAAGAAGTAAACCGTTTCTTGCCTGTCTTTTTCATTTTGTTACACAATAGAACGCCATTTTTAAGGGCAGACATATAAAAACTCTTGTCCCGTCATTTCAACGCCCGCAAAGCCGCATAGATCAAAGATAAAATACTCCCTACCGCGTAACAATCCCCATAATAAATTGATGACGAAAGCAGTAAACCGCTTTCGCCATCGGTTATTATGGGCTATACGCTGGAAATCTCTGCGTTCCACTTCCATTCCGTTCCTGTTTGGAATGGGTAATTGGTAGAATTCGTATTTGATTTATCTTTATATTCGTCGGAAAGTTCATGTGGCGCTTTCAACTTTATTTAGTGCTCTTTTCCCCAGAATTGGAAGTATTCATATACTGTTTGTTCCACTGCTTCTGCCCGCTCGTTTCCTATAGTGGGTCAGAGTGTGGGCCTACACTCAAACCGCCTCACATAAAGGGTCGGGAACAGCGGGGTAATCTTCATACAACGAACATGGATCAATGTCGATGCAAGTATATGGATTATGTGTTCCATCCAAATCCCATGCAGTTGTGCCGTTGAGAACCGTTAAACACTTCCGAAAAGTATCAATGTCACGGAGGGGGGCAAATACGCCGCCTTTTTCCAAAAGAGGCTTTGCATCGAACAAGCGTATGGTTCCATCCAGAAAATATACATAGACCGTAAAATTATCACCTGCTAATGCCTGAATTACTTGAGGAATCATAAATATACCCTCCTTACACCAACGGGTTTATTCGATTCAAAGGCTTGGCATCCTTTGAAAGCTCCCAATTTTGCATAAGCTCGTCTTTGTGAATTTCACACCAAGCTAATATCAACTTGAGTTGACGCGCAGGTATAGCTCCGTTAATAACGCAGCCCTCCTGAATGTTTACTAAAGCTTTTTGCCCAGCGTATTCTGCATGAAAATGAGGCGGGTTATGGTCGCTGTAAAACATGGTAATACGAATACCATAAAACAAACTAATCTCCGGCATATACGGATGCCTCCCTTTTGAGTTCTACACACTACATTTTTCTAACGGGTATTATTATCTATTATACATAAAGCTGTATGAAATTGCAAGGAGCAGAAATTATTAAGGGGACGTTTTTGCCTCCTCTGAGACAATTTGAAATTGCACAGCCTCATGGCTCCTCTAAAATGAAGCTATCAGAAAAAGGAGGAGCGGGGATGGAAACATACGGGTACGTCAGGGTGTCGACAAGAGAGCAGAACGAGGAGCGGCAGCTAATAGCGATGCGGGAGTTTGGGGTGGCGGAGGGCAACATAGTCACGGACAAGCAGAGCGGGAAGGACTTTGAGCGTCCGGGCTACCGCCGTCTTGTACGCAGATTAAAAGCCGGAGACACACTTGTAATCAAGAGCATCGACCGGCTTGGGAGGAATTACGAGGAAATCCAGGAGCAGTGGAGGCAGCTGACAAAGGACAAGGGAGCGGATATCGTGGTTCTGGATATGCCGCTTCTGGATACACGGCGTGGAAAAGACCTGATAGGCACGTTTGTAAGCGACATAGTTTTACAGGTGCTGTCGTTTGTAGCGGAGAACGAGAGAGTAAATATCCGGCAGCGGCAGGCGGAGGGGATAGCGGCGGCAAAGGCAAGGGGGATAAAGTTTGGGCGTCCTTCGCGGAGCCTGCCGGAGAATTTCCAGGAGATATATATACGCTGGCGGGAGAAGGAAATCAGCGTGGGAGAAGCGGCGGCGGAGTGCGGAATGGCGCGCTCAACGTTCCATGATAAGGCTCTTTTGTACGAGAGCATGGCGAGTGC
>CATJWA010000309.1 GCA_949744025.1 uncultured Eubacteriales bacterium | reverse complement strand
GTTTCCACCGTGCCGACGTACTTGCCCTTGCGCAGCACGGTTACACGGTCGGCCACGGCCATAATCTCGTTGAGCTTGTGGGAGATGAACAGAATTGACTTGCCCTCACTGGCAAAAGCGCGCATTGTGGCCATCAGTTCGTCAATCTCCTGTGGGGTGAGCACCGCGGTGGGCTCGTCGAAGATGAGAATCTCATTGTCACGGTAGAGCATCTTCAGAATTTCCACGCGCTGCTGCATACCGACGGTGATGTCCTCCACCTTTGCGTCGAGGTCAACCTTAAGTCCGTAGCGCTCGGAAATCTCCTCGACTCTTTTTCGGGCCTCGCGTTTCCGGAGGAAGCCGAGACGCGTCGTCTCCGCGCCGAGGATGATGTTGTCAAGCACGGTGAACACCTCTATGAGCTTGAAGTGCTGGTGGACCATGCCGATGCCGAGGGCGGTTGCGTCGTTTGGGTTGTTGATTTTGACTGTTTGTCCGTTCTTCCTTATTTCGCCCGCCTCGGGCTGGTAAAGGCCGAACAGGACGCTCATGAGCGTGGACTTCCCCGCGCCGTTTTCACCGAGCAGTGCGTGAATTTCCCCGCGGCGAAGCTGGAGGGTGATGTCGTCGTTGGCGATGATGCCGGGGAACTCTTTCGTGATGTGCAGCATCTCGATTATGTTTTCCGATTCCAAGCTTATCAGCCCCTATCCTCTCAGTATGGCATTGTTTACAATATATTCACATTATATAATGGCCGGCTGTAAAAAGCAAGAAAATTTGTCGGAAATCGAAAGAGCTTTTAAAAATGCCCTGGGGGCATAATCCCCAGGGCATTGCTCTTATTGGAGTTTTGCTTATGCGTCCTTTTTAGCGGTGACGGCCTTGATGCCGAACAGGGTGGCGACGGTGAGCACGGCGCCGATTATCAGGCAGATTATCCAGTTCTGGACAAAGCCGGCGATGATGAAGCTGACGAAGCTCACGGCCGCGACGGTTATGGCGTAGGGAAGCTGGGTGGACACATGGTTTATATGGTCGCACTGGGCGCCGGCCGAGGCCATGATGGTGGTGTCGGAGATGGGCGAGCAGTGGTCGCCGCAGACCGCGCCGGCCAGGCAGGCGGAGATGCCGATGGTCAGCAGGGTGGTGCCCGGCTCAAACACGGCGATGACTATGGGGATGAGGATGCCAAAGGTGCCCCAGCTTGTGCCGGAGGCGAAAGCCAGAATGCAGGCCACGACGAAGATGATAGCCGGCAGCATGCTGTACAGGCCCTGGGCCGCGCCAAACATCATATCGCGGACAAACTCCGCCGCGCCGAGGGCACTGGTCATGGACTTCAGGCTCACGGCCAGAGTCAGGATGGTTATCGGGGGTACCATTGCGATGAAGCCCTTGGGAATACAGGCCATAGCGTCCTTGAAGCTCATCAGGCGGCGGGCCACAACGTAGATTATGGTCAGCACCAGAACGATAAGAGAGCCCCAGGGCAGGGCGACAAAGGCGTCGGTGTCGCCAAAGGCGGCGATAAAGTCGCCCGCGTTGCCGTCCCAGAAGCCGCCGACGTAAATCATGCCGATGACGCAGAAGATTATAAGTATCACAACGGGCAGGACCAGGTCGATGACCTTGCCACGGGGATTGCTGGTCTCCTCCTCGGTCTTGTCCAGACCGCCGAGGTCGCCGTTCAGCTGAGCGTTCATCTCGTGGAGCTTCATTGGGCCGTAGTCAAACTTCATGACGGCAAGGCCAATGATGAACACGAAGGTCAGCAGGGAGTAGAAGTTGTAGGGGATGGCCTGCACGAAAAGCTGAATGCCGGAGATGCCGGTGTCCAGGTCCGCGGCCACGCCGGACACGGCGGCGGCCCAGGAGGACACGGGGGCTATCATGCACACGGGTGCGGCGGTGGCGTCAATGAGGTAGGCCAGCTTCACGCGGGAGATTTTGTGGCCGTCCGTCACGGGGCGCATGACCGAGCCGACAGTCAGGCAGTTGAAATAGTCGTCGATGAATATCAGCACGCCGAGTACAAAAGTCGCTATCATCGCTCCGACGCGGGATTTTATGTTCTTCTCCGCCCAGCGTCCGAAGGCGGCCGAGCCGCCGGAGGCGTTGACCAGTGCCACGATGGCGCCGAGGATGACCAGGAACAGGAAAATTCCGGCGTTGTCGGCGATGGCGGTGATAAGGCCGTCGTTTACAATAGTGTCGAGAGTTGCCACGGGGGCGAACTGGCAGCTGAACAGCGCGCCGACGAGCACGCCGATGAACAGCGAGGAGTACGCCTCCTTGGTGATGAGGGCCAGCACTATGGCCACGATGGGCGGCACCAGCGCCCAGAAGGTGCCGTACATGCCGGAGACGGCGCCATCGCCGTCGTCAGCCAGCGCGGGAATCGCCAGCATGGCGCATATCACGAGCATGGGAACGAGAATACGCCAGAGATTCTTTACTTTTCTACTCATTTTCTCTTTCTTCCTCCTTGGAACCCGTTTTCGCTTGTGAATTCAGGCTCTGAAATAAAAAATAGTCATGAACTCAGCAGATAAACTGATTCATGACCAAACCGACGCTATGGCAGCCACTGACAGCTCTCCGCAATTTAGAACCTGCATTTTATGAATACCGGCCCCGCTGCGACAGTCCGCCGGATATTCTCCGGCGGCCCAGGAAGCCCCGCGCTCAGGAAAGCCTCGGGACCCTTCGGCGGCCGCCCCTTTCGCCTCCACGGTTCCTGCCGTGGTCACGGAAGCTACTGATGGTTGCCGCGCCTCTATCATGCCTTGTTCAATTAACGCAATTATTATATTGACTGTGTGGGCAAATGTCAACAGGAAATTTAACAAATTATTTACTTTTACGCTGTTTTTTACACCAGCTTCAGTTCCGTACTGGACAAAGCTGGATTTTTTCCGTAAAAAGGAGCATAATAATTAGTTGTAAGATAAATAACCGCGGGAGGGTGAGGCTTACGGAGGAGTTTTTCACGCCGGCGTCGATGCTGCCGCCGGGCGCGGGCTTTCAATTATACGGACGCGAGCACATATGCTGGCTGATTATCTGCCTTGCCGCGGGAACGGCGCTGTGCCTGACGTACCTGCGGCTGAACGTGCGCGGCAGGGAGCGTATGCGCTTGGGTCTGGGTCTGGCCGTGCTCGCCTGCGAGCTGCTCAAGGACATAAATCTGATAGTGCAGGGAGAATTTGGGGTATATTATCTCCCGCTGCATCTGTGCGGGCTGGCGGTGTTTTTCACGCTCGGCCACAGCATACGGCCGAACGAAACCGTGGGCGAGCTGCTGTACAGCAGCTTTATGCCGGGGGCGCTGTTTGCCATACTGTTTCCCGACTGGACCGCCTGCGCGGCTTTCAGCTTCCACAGCATCGTGGGCTTCACGGTGCATCTGCTGATAGTCGTCTATCCGCTCATGCTGACGCTGGGGGGAGAGCTGCGCCCGAGTGTGCGCCGGCTGCCGCGCTGCCTGCTCATTCTGCTGTGCCTGGCCGCGCCGGTTTATGTTTTCGACCGCATTTTCAACGCCAACTATATGTTTCTGCTATCCCCCGCCGTGGGCTCGCCGCTGGAGTGGTTCGCCGCGCTGCTGGGAAATCCCGGATACCTGCTCGGCTATCTGCCGATGCTTACCGTGATATGGTGCGCGCTGTATTTTCCCCTCTGCCGAAAGAGGCTGCGCTCGGGGCGGTAGGTCCGCGCGCCGAAAAAGGGATGGCGCGAGGCAGGATGCTGTAATCTCCACGAAGTAGGAAAGCTTTAATCAGCCGCCGCTCCAAGCGGCGGCAATTTTTTTGACGGTGGCGCGCATACGGAGGTAATGGGAAGCGCAAGCCTGCTATGTTTATTTTTTGTCTTTTCCCGCGCTATTGACTATTGACCGAATTGATGGTAAATTATTAAGCTGTAAGCAACTGCGACAATGGGCTTTTTTATTCATAAATGTACGTTTTGTCACCTTGGGCTCATTCCGAGGAGTATCGCAATACAACCGAGAGAGGTTCGTTCAGATGAGCAATCCATATATGACGCGGCAGGGCGGGGCCACGGTCACTGTTTTTGTCCCCTATGACTGCGGCAACCACTGCCCCTTCTGCATAAACAAGCAGGAATATGAGAACACCGAGGGATTCAGCGCGGAAAAAATATGCCGGAGCATACGCACGCTCGACGCGATAACGCCGGAGTGCGACTTTGTGTTCACCGGCGGGGAGCCGCTGGCAGATTTGCCGTCCCTGCAGAAAATGCTCGACCTGATTCCGGCGGGCCACCGCATTTTCATAAACACCACGCTGCCAGTGATGAAGCGCCATTCCGCGGACGAGGTCGTGGATTTTCTCAACGCCAACAGCGGGAAGATAAGCTGCGTGAACGTATCGCGCCACCTGAAAAAATACGTTGTAGAGGGAAGCGACGACCTTTTTGCGCGGCTGCGCGTGCCCGTGCGCATTAACTGCGTGCTTTTTGACCAATACGACGAGGCTCAGCTTCGCGGCTTTATCGCCCGATTCCACTCCATCGGTCTGCCGATACAGTTTCGCTCGGACTACACGCAGACAACTCCGGAGAACCTGTACGACGATGCCGGCGACCCCATATTCAAAATGCTCGGCGCCATCGCTCCCTGCACCGCCGCAAGCGGCTGCCGCATCCGCTGCAACTACAGCTTCGGCGATAAGGGGCCAGAGATATCCTACCACAAAACGCTGCCGTACAGCACCATGACGGTGAACAAAAACGGAGTGGATTACGACGTGCTTTACGACATCATCGTAAAGCAGAACGGAGACATTCACTCCGACTGGACCGGAGATGCGCTCGACGTGGAAAAATACCGTGAGGTGGTCTACGAGCCCTACGACCTGCACGATTTCGAGCCGGGACGGCGATGAAAGACATAAAAATACCGGCGTCATAATGGACGCCGGTATTTTTGCTGTCTGAAATCAATCAAAAATTGCCTCGTCGGTATTGACCTGCTGGCCGCAGCGGTTGTCTATGTCCACGCCGTTGCCGGTGAAGCTGGTCCCGGGGAATTTCAGAGAAGTATCGCTGGAAACATGCTCGAGCAGTATGGCGGTGCCGTTGTCCCGGAAGATGTTATTGGTATAGAAATCATCGGATACCATGGGCGTGTCCTCCGCGTCAAAGCACATACCGACTTCATTGCTTTCAAAGACGGTCTCATCCGCGTTTATCCAGGCGCTTCCCGTGGCCATGAAGCCCGTCTCCCAGCCGGACAGGCGGCAGCCCGTAAGTTGGAGCCGCGTGGTGCCGGTGACAAGGACTCCCGTGCCCTGTCCGCTGCCCTGAAAGGAGATGTCCGTGAATTCCGGAACGCCGCGGGCGCTGGATATCTCGGTAGGGCCGGTGAAGGTGGTCCGCTGACCGTCGGGGCCGACGCTCCCGTAGAGAAACACGGCGCGGTCTAACTTGAGCCCGCCTTCATAGACGACGGCAGGCAGGTAGATCTTCAGCTGGTCGTATTCGTCTATTTCCGCGCTGACCCTGTCCACGAGGGCCTGGAGCTCCTCAATGGTGTCCATGGGCGTGTCCGAAGCGGTGTATTGATAGACGGATATGCTGGAGTGCCGCTGTGCCTGAGACAAGCGGATAACGTCGCCGTTGTTCATGGTGATGGTCCAGACCAGCTCGGCTTCATGCTCACCGGGGGCCACGATGCTGAAGTCCACAAAGGTCACCGCCGCGGCGTTGGGATAGTATTCGTTATGCTGCTGCGGCTGCGTGCAGGTGATGGACATGTAGATATCGGAGCAGTTGACCTCAGCGGTGACGGACGCCGTGTTTTCCATAAAGTCGTCCGTCAGCAGAGTGTCGCCGTCAACAGGGGTCACGTACAGCGGGACAGGATAGCGGTAGGGATAGTCCAGCATGGCGTGGTAGCCGTTCTCGGGAACGGGAACAGGGGGTTCCTGCTTGGAAAGGCAGAGGCGGTAGCCGGAGTATACGACCTCGCCGGTAGACGATTCGCAGGTTTTGGGACGGCTGCTCAGATAGCCGATTAAGCCCAGCGCCAGAGCGGCGCACAGCAGCGCGGCAAGCCCTATGCGCAGTGCGGGCAGAAGTCCGCCTGCGCGTGTATTTCTTTTCCGCAGTTGGGACAAATCCGGTTCAATGTTCGATCACTCCAGTAAGTATTTAATGTTTTATTTTGTGAGGACAAGTCCTCACAAAGACAGCTGCGCAGCTGTCTCGAAAAAGTGTGAAGCTTACAGCGCCGCCATAAGCCGCAGGACGGTTTTGTAACGTTTTTGAGGATTGACGCGCGTGCAGTGCTCGATAACGCGGCCGAGCCGTCCCTCGGCCAGCTTTTTTGACGGATGCTGTCCTGTGAGCATGACGTTCATGAGTACGCCGAGGGAATAGATGTCCGCGCGGGTATCGGACTGGGACAGACCGTACTGCTCCGGAGCGGCAAAGCCCGTCGTACCGAGTACCTGGGTATCCGCTTCGTGCTCCGGCTTGTGCACCCGCGCGGCGTCGAAGTCTATCAGCACCGCCTCGCTGCCGCGGATTATCACGTTGTCCGGCTTGATATCCCTGTGGACCGCGGCCATCGAGTGCAGCACCCACAGGGCGCGGCAGAGCTGGGAGGTTATCTCCCGCGTCTGCTTTGGACTCATCAGCCCCCCGCGCAGGAGGAAATCGAGCGTGTCGCCGTCAATAAACTCCTCGATAACCAGATTCTCGTCCCCGAGCTGAGCGTGCTCGTATACCGCCGGCAGGTTAGAGCAGGAGATACCCAGCAGCCGGCGGTAAACCTCGCCGCTGCCGGTGAATTGACGCAGAATAAAGCGCCGTCCGCTTTCACGGTGGCGGATAAGGCGCACGCTGCCGCGCGGGCTCTCCTTGAGAATACATACGTCCTCATATTCTTCCTTGAGCACCTCAAGCAGCCAGTTATAAATGTCAATCACCCCCGAAAAAGCCGGAACCCTATGCAGCCGGCATATTGTTTTTGCCTCCGCGATGCTGTAAAATATTTTTAGTGCTTAAGCGGCCTGTATTTATACAATTATACATGATTTTACAGGCAATGTAAAGAGCGGAGGTTCAAGCCATGTGGGATAAAAAGACCGGAGATTTGCGTCAGGATCTGATGGAGCAATCGGATTTGAGCGCCTATATCAATGAAAACAGTGATGTTTTCACCGAGTCGGGGGTTTCGGAGCTGCTTTCGGAGATGTATAAACGGCAGGATATCTCCAAGGCCGAGCTGGCGCGCCGCGCGGGCATGAGCAAGGTATATCTTCACCAGATTTTCGCGGGGCGCCGCAATCCCTCACGGGACCGTCTGCTGTGCCTGTGCATCGGCATGGGCTCCGGGCTGGAGGAGACTCAGGAGCTGCTCAAGCGCGCCGGTTACGCGCAGCTCTACCCTCGCATAAAGCGCGACGCAATAATCTGCCATGGCGTGCTCCACAAAAAAAGCCTGGGAGAGATAAACGACTCGCTTTTTGCGGAGAACGAGAAAACCCTGTCCTGATGGGGTGTAAGCGCTTTGTTTGTTCATAAAGTATACAGTTTGACAGCTGAAAGGCGCGACAGAATATTATTACAAGGCGCGGGAGTAGTTATTTCCCGCGCCTGTAATAATTCCAACGGAGGGGTAAGGACTGCCCAGGCAAAAAAATCCCCCCTTTTCAGGGGGGAGAAGGGCTCAGCCTCTTTTCGCTATGCACTCAATCTCAACCTTCGCTCCCTTGGGAATTGCGGCGACCTGCACGCAGCTTCGCGCGGGGTAGGGCTCGGAGAAGAAAGAGGCGTACACCTCGTTCACCGCGGCAAAGTCGCCCAGGTCCGCGAGAAAGACGGTGGTTTTAATGACGTCGGACATGCCGAGACCCGCCTCGGCGAGAATGCTTTTGAGGTTGGTCAGCGACTGCGCTGCCTGAGCACGCACGTCGTCCGCCATTTCGCCCGTGGCGGGGTCAACGGGAATCTGCCCCGAGACAAAGACCATGCCGCCCATGTCCAGCGCCTGTGAATAGGGCCCGATGGCCGCGGGCGCGTTTTTGGTGCTTATGACTTTCATATTTGGTTCCTCCCTGTCAGTTGACTATCTTAAAGCCCGCTTTAGTGAGCGCGGCGCGTATCTCCTGAATCTGCTCAAAGCCGCGGGTCTCCATGCCGATGTTGAGAAAGCAGCTTGCAATGGCCATGTTCGGGTCGGACGCGCCGTAGTCCACGCTTATGACATTGCCGCCGCACTCGGAGATTACGCGGCTTACGCCGAGGAGCTGACCGGGCTTGTCCTCAAGGGCTATTTGCAGCCGGGCGTTGCGCCCGCTGGTGATGAGGCCGCGGGTTATCACGCGCGAGAGAATGTTCACGTCGATATTGCCGCCGGAGATGAGGCAGACCACCTTTTTCCCCGCCAGCGGCAGCTTGCCGAACAGCGCCGCGGCAACGCTCACCGCGCCGGCGCCCTCGGCTATGAGCTTCTGGTTTTCGATAAGCGAGAGTATGGCCGTGGCAATCTCGTCCTCGGTAACGGTCACTACCTCGTCAACGTGCTTTTCGCATATTTCAAAGGTGTTGTCGCCCGGGTGCTTTACCGCGATGCCGTCGGCAAAGGTGTCCACGCTCTCAAGGGTTATCTGGCTGCCGCTGGCGCGGCTGTGAAGCATACTGGCCGCCCTCTCGGCCTGCACGCCATATACCTTTACCTTGGGATTGAGCAGCTTTATGGCCGTGGCAACGCCGGAGATGAGCCCACCGCCGCCTATGGGGACCACGACCGCGTCCACGTCGGGGAGCTGGTCTAAAATCTCAAGACCGATAGTGCCCTGGCCGGCGATGACCTCCTCGTCGTCAAAGGGGTGGATAAAGGTCGCGCCCGTCTCCTGCTGGAGCTTGAGGGCGTGGGCGTAGGCGTCGTCATAGGCGCCGGGGACAAGACAGACCTGGGCGCCGAGGCGCTTTGTGGCCTCAACCTTGCTTATGGGCGCGCCGTCGGGCATACACACGATGCTTTTCGCTCCCATCCTCGTCGCGGCCAGCGCCACGCCCTGGGCGTGGTTTCCCGCACTGCACGCGATGATGCCGGCGGCCTTCTGCTCGTCGGATAGCTGGCTTATCTTGTAGTACGCGCCGCGGACCTTGAAGCTGCCGGTAAGCTGAAGGTTTTCGGTTTTCAGGTGCATCTCGCACTCGCCGCTCAGACGGGGCGCGTAAATAAGGTCCGTTTTTCTTGCTACCTCCCGCAGGACAAAAGCGGCATGGTAAATCTTATCGAGCGTAAGCATGGCGTTCATTCCTCCGCGTCGGGCTGTTCCGAAGGACGGCCCGCTATGTAGTTGATATATTGTTGTGCTGTCCGCCCGGAAATTCCCCCGTGGCGTATCTCCCAGGCGTTCGCGCCGGCGATGAGCTCGGCGTCGTCAATCTCCGCGTCAAGCTGCCTTGCCGCCAGCGCGCGGACTATCTCGTGGTAGTGCGCCCGCCCCGGCGCGCCGTAGCATATCGCGGTGCCGAAGCGCCCTGCCAGAGACAGCTTTTCCTCCACCGTGTCGGAGCGGTGCAAATCTCCGGAGTGCTCCATGTCGTTCCTGTCGCGCCAGCTCTCGCGTATCAGGTGGCGGCGGTTGGACGTGGCGTATATGAGCATGTTCTCCGGCCGCGTCTCCACTCCGCCCTCAATGACCGCCTTGAGGAACTTGTACTCAATCTCGTGCTCCTCGAAGGACAGGTCGTCAATGAAGACTATAAAGCGGTAGCTGCGGTTTTTTATGCGCGCTATCACGCCGCCGAGGTCGCGGAACTGGTGCTTGTAAATCTCAATCATGCGCAGGCCGCTGTCGAAATAATCGTTCAGCAGGGCCTTGACGCTGGTGGACTTGCCGGTGCCGCTGTCGCCGTACAGCAGGGTGTTGTTCGCGCCCCTGCCGGCAATGAAGGCCTCGGTGTTGACAATGAGCTCGCGCTTCTGCTCGGCGTAGCCGACGATATCGCAAAGCGAGACGTTTTCAATGTTGTTTATCGGCACGAGACGCAGGTTATCTCCGCTGCCGCCGAGACGGAAAGCACGGCTGAAGGCAAAGTCCCCCACGCCGTGATAGCGGTAGAAATCGGTCACAAGCTCAAATACCGCGTCCGCGTCCCGCGCACCGGCGAGGCGTGCGCTCATCTCCCGCACGAGGCGGCCGGCGTTGCGGTTGTACATGCTCTCGCGCTTGGGGATGGCGGTATAGGAGCGCAGCAGGGAAAAGCAGTCGGTGTGCAGCGCGCGCTCTATCGGCCCGAAGTCATAGCGCATCAGGCGCAGAAACACGCCGAAGTCGCGCCGCGCCAGCTCGTTTACCGTGCCGCCGGGCATGGCTCCGCGGCCCTCGCAGGTCAGGCTGAAGGAATTTTCGTTGGTGAGTATGACATACGTCAGATAGTTCAGCCACAGGTTGCCGTCAAAGCCGTAGGCCGTGGCAAGGTCCAGCAGGCGCTTTATTTGCAGGTGCAGCTCCCGCCGCAGGTCCGGCACGTCAGCGCCGCCGGCTTCCCAGCGGCGGAAGATGCTGCCGAGGCGGGAGAGGATGGAATCCTCCCCCAGATCGCTGTAAAGCAAAAGCTCGGAAATTTCTCTGTACATAGCTTTATCCCCTTCAAATAAGTGGCAAAGCCACTTATTTGACTTCCAAAATCGCTCCCTTGTCCGCGGAGCTGACCATTTTCGCGTATCTTGCCAGATACCCCGTCGTCACCTTCGGCGGCGGGCAGACCCACGCCGCGCGGCGCGCTTCAAGCTCGGCGTCGGAGACTTTCAGCTCAATCTTGCACTTGGGTATGTCGATGGCAATGGTGTCGCCCTCATGTACAAGCGCGATAGTGCCGCCGGAGGCGGCCTCGGGGCTGACGTGGCCGATGGACGCGCCGCGGGTGGCTCCGGAGAAGCGTCCGTCGGTGATAAGAGCCACGCTCTCGCCCAGACCCATGCCGCAGATGGCGGAGGTGGGGTTTAGCATCTCGCGCATACCGGGGCCGCCCTTCGGTCCCTCGTAGCGTATAACAACCACATCGCCGGCGACTATCTTCCCCGCGTAGATGGCGGCTATGGCGTCCTCCTCGCTGTCAAAGACCCGGGCGGGGCCCTCGTGGACCATCATCTCCG
>CATJWA010000308.1 GCA_949744025.1 uncultured Eubacteriales bacterium | reverse complement strand
GACTACGGGACGCTGCGCGAGGGTATAATCGAGCAGGTTATAAAAAAGGTAATTCCCGCGCAGCTGCTTGACGCGCAGACGAAGTACTACGTCAATCCCACCGGCCGCTTTGTCATCGGCGGACCCGTGGGCGACTCGGGACTTACCGGCCGCAAGATAATCGTGGATACCTACGGCGGCTACGCCAGCCACGGCGGCGGCGCTTTTTCCGGCAAGGACCCGACGAAGGTGGACCGCAGCGCGGCGTACATGGCCCGCTATATGGCCAAGAACATAGTGGCCGCCGGCCTTGCCCGCCGCTGCCAGATTGAGCTGGCCTACGCCATAGGTGTGGCGCGCCCCGTATCCGTGCTCGTGGACACCGACGGAACCGGAGCCGTCTCCGACGCGGAGCTTGAGAAGATAATCGCGGAGAATTTTGACCTGCGTCCGGCGAAGATAATTTCCCGTCTGGACCTGCGCCGCCCGATTTACAGACAGACCGCCGCCTACGGCCACTTCGGCCGCAGCGACATTGACCTGCCATGGGAGCGGCTGGATATGGCGGAGACGCTTAAAAAGTACAAAAAGTGAAGATTGTTTGATATTTGTTCAGGAAATCTGAAACAATTTTGTGTAAAATCAAAAACGCCGCCCGTGCGGAAAAGCCGGGCGGCGTGGCTTAAACGGAGACAGTATGGCTTTTGAAAACGACAGGGACGACCTTATCGAGGGGCGCAACGCCGTGACCGAGGCGCTGCGCGCGGGGCGCAGTATAGACAAGATATATATCGCAAAGGGCGAGGTGGACAAGACCCTCGGCCATATCGCGTCAAAGGCGCGCGGTATGGGAATAGTGGTAACGGAGGCGGACCGCCGCAAGCTTGACGCCATGAGCGTCACCCACGCCCACCAGGGCGTCATCGCGCTGTGCGCCGTGCGCGAGTACGTGGAGATAGAGGACATACTCGCCATAGCGCAGGACCGCGGCGAGCCGCCCTTTGTCATAGTCTGCGACGAAATAAGCGACCCGCATAATCTGGGCGCGATAATCCGCACGGCGGAGTGCGCAGGCGTCCACGGCATAATCATCCCCAAGCGCCGCAGCGCGGGACTGACGTCCATAGTCGGCAAGACCAGCGCAGGCGCGGCGGAGCACATGGCCGTCGCGCGCGTGCCGAACCTGACCGCGGCGATAAAGGAGCTCAAAGCGCGCGGTCTGTGGATTTTCGGCTCCGCCGCCGGCGCGCAGGGCGAGCTGTGGCAGACCGACCTGCGCGGTCCGGTATGCCTTGTCATAGGCTCCGAGGGCGAGGGCATGAGCCGGCTTGTCACGGAGAGCTGTGATTTTCTGGTGAGCATACCGATGCGCGGAAGGCTCAGCTCCCTCAACGCCTCCGCCGCGGCCGCGGTGCTGATGTACGAGGTGCTCAGGCAGAGGGGATAAGGAGCGCTTTAGCGATACACAACCCCGAAAGGGTGAATATATGCAGGAAGACGATTACAAAATGGATATGCCTGACGGCAGCGGCGCGGACAGGGCGGACGCGCCCCACGGCTCGGGCTTTTCGCTTGACGATATTCTGGCCGAGTACAAGCAGACGGTGTCGGAAAAGCCGCGGGAGAACGAAAGCCGCAGCGAGCGCAGCCGCCGCATAGTCATGCAGGCGCTGGACCAGACCATAAACGAGGCCAGCTTCAGCAGCATAGACGAGCTTGTCGGCCATGAAGCGGCCCCGATTCCTCCGGAGGACGAGGCTGTTCGCATATACACTCCGCGCGCCGCCCGTCCTCCCGTAGAGCCTGAACAGGACGAGGAGGACGGGGAGCGGGAGGAGAAACAGGACCGCGCCGGTCCGCGCCTTGTCTATGACGGCAGGGAGTATACAATACGCAATCTCGTTGATTCCGACGAGCGCGAGCAGTACGCCGCGAAGGACTACCCCGAGCCGGAGCTGTCCGAGGACGATGAGGATGACGGGGATGACGGAGGCGGCAGGACAGAGCGCGCTCAGGAAAGGCGCAATGACAATGCAAGGGAGCGCTTTCTCTCGCCGATAGTGGCCATGCTCGCGCTTATAGCCATACGGCGCGGACAGAGAAAAAGGGCGGATACCCAGTCGCCGACGATTGAGGCTGAGGACGAGGACATACCGGAGATGGAGCCGGAGCGCGCGGCGAAGCTGTACGCCAGCCAGGCCCACTCGCTGAAGCTGCGCAGCCGGCTGGCCGCGGCAGTGTCTCTTGTTATGGCTTACATCACCTTTGCGTGGTACTCCGTGCTGCCGCTTTTCGGCGCGCTGGGAAACAGTATGCGCGCTTCGTCCATAACGCTGCTGATAATGCAGCTCACCGTGATGGTGATAGGGTTGGACGTGCTCACCTCCGGAGTGATGGCGGCGGTGAGGGCAAAGCCCGGGTTCGACAGCCTGGTGGCCGCGGCGTGCGTTTTTTCGCTGATAGACGCGGTGGTGACCGCCTCGGCGAACACGGAGGATTACGGACTGCCCTTCTGCGCGGTGTCGGCCCTTGCGCTGACCTTTTCAATACTGGGCAGCTATTTCACCTGCCGCGGCTACAAAAGCAGCTTCCGTCTGCTGGCGAAAAGCAAAAAGCTCCTTCCTATGGCCTCGGTGCGAACGCCCGCGGGGGCGTCCCTGCTGCGCTATGAGAGAGACGCGCGCGGCTTCATAATACGCGGCGAGGAGGCGGATTTGGGCGAGTATGTGTATTCGATGCTCGCGCCGCTGCTGTTCGCGCTGGCGCTGGTGCTCGGACTGCTGGCCGGAGTGGGCCACGGCAGGGCAAAGGCCACGCTGCACTGCGTGTCCGCTCTCATGTCGGTGGGCTGCGCTTTCTCCGGCGCGCTGTGCTTTGCCCTGCCGTTTGCCATAACGGCGCGGAGAATGTTTCACAGCGGCTGCGCCGTGGCCGGCTGGTCCGGTGCGCGGGAGATTGGCAAGAGCCGCAGCATAATCATAACCGACAGCGACGTTTTCCCGCCCGGCACCGTGGAGATTGCCGGCATACGCATACTTGAGGGCGCATTTACCGACAAGGTGATAGGATATACCGGCAGCGTTGTGGCCGCGTCGGGAAGCGGACTGGCTCAGAGCTTTTCCGAGCTTATCCGCAAGCAGGGCTACTCCATAAGCCGCGTTGAAAACTTCGCGCCCCACGACGGCGGCGGCATGACGGCCATGGTAAACGGCGAGAGCGTCTATGTCGGCAGCACGGGCTTTATGAACCTCATGGGCATCCGCGTGCCGCAGAAGCTGAGCACGAAAAGCTCGGTGTTCACGGCGATAAACGGCTCGCTGGTGGGTATTTTCACGATGAATTACAAGCCTGTGGCGTCGGTGCAGCGCGCGCTTGCGGTGCTGCTGCGCTCAAAGTGCCGGCCTGTTTTCGCCCTGCGCGACTTTAATATAACGCCGGTGATGATAAAGAAAAAATTCCGCATGCCGACGGATATGTTTGAGTTCCCATCCTATACCGAGCGGTTTGAGCTTTCCGCGGCGCAGCCGGAGCAGTCGGTCAAGCCGGCGGCTGTGTGCCTGCGCGAGAATATGGCCGCGCTTGTGGAGCTGTCGGACAGGGGCAGAAGGCTGTACTCAGCCGCACGCGCCGGAGCGGGAATCTCCGCGGCAGGCTCGGTTGTGGGCCTGATACTGATGTTTTTCCTGTGCTGGACCGGCGCCTTTGACAGCGCCACGGCCTCAAATGCGCTGCTGTTCATGCTTCTGTGGCTTCTGCCGACCCTGGTTATCGCTTTCGGGCTGCAAAGATAAGCCCGAAATAATTGTAAAATTCACAAAAAAGCTTGTTGCAAACAGCGGATTTATAGTGTATAATTTTAAAAGTTGGAAACAGGAAAAGCCTCGCAGAGTTCGTGGCTCGCAAGCCGCGAAAAAAGTGAAATTATTTTTTGTCAGGACATGCGCCTGACAAAAAATACTCTGCGTGGAGCGCGCGTCGAATTGTCCGCCGCAGGCGGGCAACCGAGGCGCGAAGCGGAGCGAAGCCTCTTCAAACAAGAGGCACCGCCTCTTGTTTGAAATTAATTTTGAAGGAGAATCCACATGGGGTACGAAACAAAAAACATCCGCAATGTCTGCTTGATGGGCCACGGAAACAGCGGCAAAACCACTCTGGCTGAGAGTATGCT
>CATJWA010000307.1 GCA_949744025.1 uncultured Eubacteriales bacterium | reverse complement strand
CATGGCCGAAACAGGCGTGACCGTGGCAAAGGAGAAGGTAAAGGACGCGCAGAAAAAGGTGGACCGCGCGCAGGAGGAGCTTGACGACATAGGCGGAAAGGTCGATACCGACGACGCGACGCTGCGAAGCCTCAAAAGCGCGATGAACGCGAAAAAGGCCGCGTGGGACGCGGCGAAGGATGAGCTGGAGAGCGCGATGCTTATCTATGGCGCGGAATATGAGGAGATTGAGGCGGCGGCCGAAAGGGCTATAAGAGAATCAGACGAGTTTAAGGAAAAATACGAAGATAAAAGCGAAAAGGAGCAGAAAAGCTATATTGAAGGTAAGCTTTCCGTTTACATGCCGTACATCGTTGATAAGATTGTGAACGAGGGGATGACACTGTCACAAGCAGCGATTGGTGCTGAGATGATTCCGGACGGGGACGGACCTGCACCGGAGGAATCGGCAGCCGAGCAGGGCGCTGACCCGATTGCAGACCCGCCTGCATCAGAACCGGGCGATAAGGACGATACAATGTCGGACGAGGCCAAGAAATACAAAAAAGCTTATGACGAGATAACCGCCTGCAAGGATGCGGTAGACAAGGCTAAGTCCGAGTATGACAGCGCAAAATCAGCCTATAACCGCGCGCTGTCGGACGACAACTCAGGCGAGTACAACAGCGCCTCGCGCGACCTGAAAAAGGCGCAGGACGAGCTCAAGGCCGCCGAGGAGCAGCAGGCCGAGGCGGAAGAACGCCTGACGAAGGCGAAGGAAAAGAAAACGGAGTACGATGCCGCGGTGGAGAACGCGAAAACTTGCCAGACCACTTTGGAGGACCTTGTTTTCGCTCTTTCCGAGCAGCAGAAAACCGACAATAAGAACGCCCAGCTTGAAAGGCTGGACCTTCAGGACCTCGCCGCTCAGCTTGGAAAGGCCCAGCAGAAGGTCAACGAGCTGCGCGACGACACTACCGACAAGGAAATAAAGGCCGAGGTGCCGGGAATAATCGAGAGCATAAGCATAACAGCCGGCAACAAGACCACTCCGGACACCCCCCTTGCCACGATAGAGCTGCCCGACATGGGATACACCATGAGCTTTTCCGTGACTAACGAGCAGGCGCGGCTTATACACACAGGGGACTCGGCCACCGTGTCAAACTACTACTACGGAAGCGAGATTACCGCCACGGTATCCAGCATAAAGACCGACCCGAAAAACCCACAGACAAGCAAGCTCGTAACTTTCGACGTGACCGGCGACGTGAACGTGGGCTCCGATTTGACCGTGTCCGTGGGACAGAGGAGTCAGGAGTACGACTTTGTCGTGCCCAACAGCGCGCTGCGCAGCGACACCAACGGAGATTTCGTGCTGGTAATAACCGCGAAAAACAGCCCGCTGGGCAACCGCTACATAGCCACGCGTGTGGACGTGACAAAGATTGCAAGCGACGACACCAACACCGCCGTAACCGGCGGCCTGAACCGCGGCGACTTTGTAATAACCACCAGCACCAAGCCCATTGAAAACGGCCAGCAGGTGCGTATGCAGGATACACAGCAGCAAACAAAGTAAGCGAAAGGCGCGGCGTAATGAAAAAATTTGAGCTGGGGAGATTTGCTTCCCGCATAAAGCTGAAAAAAATAACCCTGATAATTTTAATAGCCAACGCCGCGCTGGCCATTCTCTCGGCGATATGCTTAGCTGTCTGCTTCTCCTTTCCCGGACGGCTGCAAAGCCAATTCGCGGCCGAGCGCTGGACGGGGGAGAGCGAGCTTCGCTTTGAGCAGCTTTCCTGCTTCATGTCGGAGTCCGACAGCCTGAACCTGAACAACATTTATGAGTTCCGCTACAAGCTCGGCGCGAAGCTGACGGAGGCATCTCTTGAGGCGCCGGAGAACGGCGCACTGTTCAACGACGCGTGGAGCGCTTTCGGCAAGGTGAAGGTTTTCGGCGACCATGGAAACGCGGAGTGCTCCGTTATCGCGGTTGGGGGGGATTATTTCTCCTTCCATCCGCTCAAGCTTCTCAGCGGCAGCTACATAAGCGAGGACGACCTGATGGGTGACCGTGTGCTGCTCGACAGGGAGCTGGCCTGGCGCCTGTTCGGCGGCACGAATTTGCAGGGCATGACCGTGACAATAGACAATATCCCATATGTCGTGGCCGGCGTGGTTGAGCGTGAGGGGGACTTCGCCAGCAAAAAGGCCTATGGCGACGGCGGAGCGGGAATGTATATGTCCTACTCGGCTTATAGCGCGCTGACCTCGGGAGAGGAGTCGGAGGGCGCGCCGGTGGACTGCTATGAGATAGTTATGCCCCAGCCGGTGGAGGGCTTTGCCGAGGGACTGATCAAAGAAAATTTTGCCATCGGCTCTGGAGAAATAATAAATAACAGCGGCAGGTTTACATTCGGAGAAATATTTGGTATAATAAAGCAGTTCGGCACACGGTCCATGCATACCACGAGTGTGATATACCCATATTGGGAAAACGCCGCGCGCTGCTTGGGAGACTGGTGCGCGCTGTTTATGCTGCTGGCGATAATATTCGGCGCGAGCCCGCTTGTATGTGCTTTTGTCGCGCTGATGATACTGCTCGTCAGACTCAAAGACTACCTCGCGGACAATGTGCCGGAATGGACCACGGGCGCGATAGACCGTGCGCGCAAAAGACGCTACAGCGCATCTCACAAAACAGCCCTGCCCGCGGCGGGGAAACAAGATGAACTGAAAGGAGACAGCGAGCATGTCGAAGGTCTACTTCACGAGAGAGCTGAGTCCGGAAGCGGTAGTACGCATGTATGAGGCTTTGGACGCCGGACTTGAGGGACGGGTGGCCGTAAAGGTCCACTCAGGCGAGCCGGGCAACCAGAATTTCATTCACCCGGAATTTTTCAAGCCCGTTATTGACCATGTAAACGGTACGGTGGTGGAGTGCAATACCGCCTATGACGGGGGACGCAACACAACGGCGGCGCATATCAAAACGATGGCTGACCACGGCTGGAGTAGACTGTGCAGCGTGGACATTCTCGACGCGGAGGGTGAAATGGCCCTTCCGGTCGAGGGCGGACGGCGCATTAAGGTAAACTATGTCGGCAAAAACCTTGCCAACTATGACTCGATGCTGGTGCTTTCCCATTTCAAGGGTCACCCGATGGGCGGCTTCGGCGGAGCGCTGAAGAATATCTCAATTGGACTTGCTTCCTCCCACGGCAAGGTGTATATACACGGTGCGGGGGACGAGGAGCTTTTCCTTGACGCTGACCACGACTCGTTCCTTGAGTCCATGGCCGATGCGGACCGTTCCATTGTCGATTACATGAAGGGCAAAATTGCCTACGTCAACGTCATGTGCAATATGTCCGTGGACTGCGACTGCTGCGCCGTTGCGGCGGACCCGAAGCTTGCGGATATCGGTATTTTGTCCTCACTCGACCCCGTGGCTCTCGACCAGGCCTGCGTTGACCTGGTGTACGCCTCGGACGACCCGGGCAAGGCTGACCTTATAAAGAGAATGGAGTCTCTCAACGGCATACACACCGTCGAGGCGGCCGCTGCTTTAGGTGTAGGCAGCCGAGAGTATGAGCTCGTTGAGCTGTAACGTTCCGGCGTGTCTGTGAAAAGCGCCGGTTTCATTGGCATAAGCGTCATATTGGCATATGAATGAAACGTAAATTTTAATGCGAATGAATGAAAAAGACGCCTTTGGCGTCTTTTTTGTTGCCTAACTTAAGGAAATGGGTATATAATTCTATGTTAGGCGGGCTGTACGCGCCTGCCGGCTCATGTTCTGAGATGAACGGAGGACTGAAATATGAACGAAGAAAACGATATGAGCGAGCAGACGCGCGCTTTTGAACCTGTGCCGGAGCCTGAGGCGCCGGCAGCAGATATTGAACCGGTGCAGACTGCGCCGGCGGAGGCGGCCGATGGGGACGAAAGGGACTCACAGGCCAGACACAGCAGCAGGAAAAAGAAGAAGGAGCAGCAGAAAACCGATGCTTTTGACTGGGTGCAGTGCATAGTCACGGCGCTTTTGGTGTGCATACTTCTGTTCATCTTTGCCGGCAGGACTGTCGGCGTTGTGGGCAGCTCGATGGAGAGCACCCTCTTTGAGGGGGACAGGCTGATAATCAGCAACCTTTTCTACACTCCGCAGCAGGGCGATATAGTTGTTCTGCGTAAGGACACCTTCAAGGAGGAGGCGATAGTCAAGCGCGTTATCGCCGTTGGCGGACAGACGGTAGATATAGACTTTGACGAGGGCGTTGTGTATGTTGACGGTCAGGCGCTTGAGGAGGACTATGTAAACGAGCTGACCTACCGGCCTTTGGACTTTGACGGGGAGATAACCGTGCCGGAGGGCAGCGTGTTTGTGCTCGGAGACAATCGCAACCGTTCCAACGACAGCAGGGACTCACGTATCGGCTGCGTGGACATAAGGTATATAATCGGCAAGGCGTACTGGCGCGTCACGCCGTTTTCGAGCTTCGGCTCGCTGTATGACTGACGGTGAAAAATGAGCGAGAGATATGAGAAGATAGACATCCACTGGTTCCCCGGCCACATGACTAAGGCCCAGCGCATGATAGAGGCGAACATGAAGCTGGTGGACGCGGTGTGCGAGCTGCTGGACGCGCGCGTGCCCTGTGCCAGCCGCAATCCGGATATCGACCGCCTCGCCGCGGGCAAGCCGCGGCTGGTGATACTAAACCGAACGGACCTGGCCGACCCGGCAATGACCGCGAGGTGGAGGGAGTATTTCCGCCGGTGCGGGCTTGCCGTACTGGAGACGGACGCGAAAAGCGGCAGGGGTGTGAACAATTTTCCCCGTGCTGTGCGCGAGGTTTTGCGTGACCGGATAGCGGCTTATGAGGCAAAGGGGCAGGGGACGCGGCCGCTGCGCGTGATGATTTTGGGAATCCCGAACGTGGGCAAGTCCACCTTTATAAACAGGGTCGCTAAGCGAAGGGCCGCTGCAGCGGGGGACAGGCCGGGCGTAACGCGCGGTAAGCAGTGGATAAGCATAGACGCGGGGCTTGAGCTGCTGGACACGCCCGGCATACTCTGGCCGAAGTTCGACAGCCAGCAGGTGGGCGAGGCGCTGGCAATAACGGGTGCAATAAAGCCAGAGGTGCTCGACACCGAGGCGCTCGCGGCTAATTTCATGCTGCGCCTGCGCGCGCTCAAGCCAGAGGCGATAGAGCAGCGCTACAAGTTTACACCCGAGGCGGACAAAAACGGATATGAGCTGTTGGCCGACGCGGCGAAAAAGCGCGGTTTTCTTATCTCCGGCGGCGAGTACGACATTGAGCGCATGGCGCGCGTGCTGCTGAATGAGTACCACGAGGGAAAGCTCGGCAGGATAACGCTCGAGGCCCCGCCGGAGGGTTAAAAATGGACCTTTGGGAACTGGAAAACGAGCTTTATGAAGCGGGCTATGGCCTTATCTGCGGCGTGGATGAAGCGGGACGCGGACCACTGGCGGGCCCAGTATGCGCCGCGGCGGTAATACTGCCGCGCGGACTGGATATAGAGGGCCTCAACGATTCTAAAAAGCTCAGCGAAAAGCAGCGTGAACGGCTTTACGGAGTGATATGCGGGAAAGCGCTGTACCACGCCGCGGCATTTGCCACGGTGGAGGAGATAGAGAAGCTTAATATACTTCATGCCACCTTTCTGGCGATGAACCGCGCGGTTGCGGCGCTGGGAGTAAGTCCCGAACTGGCGCTTATAGACGGCAACCGATGTGCGGAAATATATGTTCCGGCCCGCGCGGTGGTAGGGGGAGACGGAAAATGCGCTGATATTGCCGCGGCCTCCGTGCTGGCGAAGGTGACAAGGGACCGCTATATGGCGCAGCAGGCGGAGCTTTATCCGCAATACGGCTTTGAAAAGCACAAGGGATACGGTACAAAGGCTCACTATGCGGCGATACGCGAGTATGGCCCCTGCCCGATTCACAGGCCGTCATTTTTGAGGAAAATGCACTGATGGACAAAAAGCTGCTCGGCCGCTGGGGTGAGGAAAAGGCGGCGGAATACCTCAGAGGGAAGAAATACGAGATAATCGGGATGAATTACGCCTGCCGCTTCGGAGAGATAGACATCATTGCCGGCGACCGGAGCTATATTGCCTTTGTGGAGGTAAAACTGCGAAAGAACGCGGACTTTGCCCAGGCGCGGGAGTTTGTAACTAAGGCAAAGCAGCGGCGGATTATTGCCGCGGCGCAGCTTTGGCTGGCGGGAAACGCCACGGACAGGCAGCCGCGCTTTGACGTTATTGAGATATATACCGGCGATGCTTCGCGCGGGAATATAAGGATAAATCATATACAAAATGCGTTTGAGGTGAATGTATGAAGTACCACAGCACACGAAATACCGGAGAGAAATATACGGTCTCCGAGGCCATAGCAAGGGGACTTGCGCCCGACGGCGGGCTTTTTGTGCCGGATGAGATTCCGTCCGTAAAGGCGCAGGAGCTCGGTGAAATGCTCGGCATGGACTACCGCGGCAGGGCAGTGAGGATAATGTCGAAGTTTCTCAAGGGCTACACGAACGAGGAGCTTGAGCTTTTCGTCTCGCGTGCCTATGGGGAGAACTTCGACCACGAGGAGATTGCGCCCCTGCACTTCACGGAGGACGGAACCGCTTTCCTGGAGCTGTGGCACGGGCCCACCTGTGCTTTTAAGGACATGGCTTTGCAGATGCTGCCCCAGCTTTTGACCGCATCGCTGAAAAAAACGGGAGAGAAGCGCAGGGTGTGTATCCTTGTCGCTACTTCCGGCGACACCGGAAAGGCCGCACTGGAGGGTTTTAAAGATGTGGAGGGGACGAAAATTTTCGTCTTTTACCCCAAAAACGGCGTGTCCGATATTCAAAGACTGCAAATGGTGACTCAGGAGGGCTCCAATGTCGGTGTGTGCGGCGTGACAGGCAATTTTGATGACGCGCAGACGGGCGTGAAGATGGTCTTTTCGGACGAGGAGGTTGCCGCAAAGCTTTCGGAGCGCGGATATTTCCTCTCCTCGGCAAACTCGATAAACTGGGGACGCCTCCTGCCGCAGATAGTGTATTATTTTTCCGCTTATTGCGACTATGTAAATTCGGGTAAGCTGACCTTGGGCGATGAGCTTGTTTTCTGCGTGCCAACCGGAAACTTCGGTAATATTCTCGCTGGTTGGTATGCCGCGCAGATGGGTCTGCCCGTGGGGAAATTCGTGTGCGCGTCAAATGAGAACAATGTTCTGACTGATTTCATCCACACCGGCACTTATGACAGGAACCGCAGCTTCCACCAGACTATATCGCCGTCTATGGATATACTCGTGTCCAGCAATCTTGAGCGCCTGCTGTACTCACTCAGCGGGGATGAGACGGTGCGCTGGTATATGCAGAAGCTTGGCAGCAAGGGCAAGTATACTGTCAGCCAGAATGTGTTTGATGCGATAAGGCGTGACTTTGCCGCGGGCTGCTGCACCGATGTTGACACAAAAAAGGCGATACGCGAGCTGTTTGAGGATAAGAATTACCTCATGGACACACACACCGCCGTGGCATATAAGGTGCTGTGCGACTACCGCACCGAGACCGGAGATGCCCGTCCGGCCGTTGTGGTATCCACAGCCAGTCCGTTTAAGTTTGCAGCCGACGTGCTTGAAGCGCTTGGTGAAACGGCGTCAGTCCGTCCGCTTGAGCAGTTGTCTGAGAAAAGCGGACTGCCCATACCAACGCCACTGTCGGAGCTGGACAGGAGAACGGTGCGCTTCGACGACACCGCCGGACGCCTTGAAATGCGCCGCAAGGTGGAAAAGTTCCTGAGCGAATAAGCGGCGCGGCGACACGCATATGCGCTGGCATAAAGGCATCGCAGGTTTCACTGCGGGCATGCCGCGAATAAATTAAAGAAGTTTTTTCCGAGGACATGCGCCTCGGAAAAAACTTCTCGCATAATGAAGCGTGCCCCCTCATTTTAATAAAAGCGGCGTTGCCGCTTTTATTAAAATGACCCGCGAGGGCAAAAGGTTCCGCAGTAGGTTTCGGCTTTGTTGACGGCGGACTTGTTCTGCACGTCGATGTGCGAGGCGGTGCAGCAGTTGTCGGCGCCGTTGTGGTATTTGCAGTTCTTTGCGTCGCAGCCTACGCCCTTGACGCAGCCGCAGCTGTTTTTGTTTTCACTCATGTCATTTACCTCCGGATATTTTCCCGGTGACCCGGTGAAATTATTATCCGCCGGTTTCAGAAAAATATACGGGAGCGTCCGATGTCACT
>CATJWA010000306.1 GCA_949744025.1 uncultured Eubacteriales bacterium | reverse complement strand
CGGGGGTAGGGCATGGCGTTTCCGCGCATGCGGGCCTGAAGAGCGGCGGCACGCTTTTCCGGCGTCGGCTCCCCACCCTGAAAGAAAGGCATAACTCCGCGGTTGAGAGCTGTGTAGAGAATAAGTCCGATGGAGTATACGTCCGCCGCGGGAGTGTTTTCCCCGTGCCAGAACTGCTCGGGAGCTATATATTCGAGCGCGTCGGGCGGCATCTCCTTTATCCCCAAATGCTCCGAGGGGCCGAGAAATACCTTGCCGTCGGCAAGGCTTATCTTGCCCGGCCAAATATTGCCGTGGCACTGCGCGCCGCCAAATACGCTCTCCACGGCAGCGCAGATATCTATGCCTAATTCAATCACCTCGCGCGGGGACATTGACGAGAGCCCGCCAGCGAGAGTGTTGTCTGGGTCAAATGTCAAATTTATCATCTATGCTGTATCCTTTCAAAAGCTAAGGGGGGAGCAGAAAGCTATAGGATTATATTAGCACACAGGCCGGAGAGTAGTCAACATAATATGTTAAGCAGGGGGCTAAACAGACGCTGCCAATTTTTGCCGGAGACGGGGCGGGCACATTTAATTTCCACGCTTGTTTTTTTTACGGCATTGGATTAGAATGGGGAAAAAGCGGTTTGCGGGCCTGTGTATAAAAGCATTATACGGCAAAATTGTAACTTATTTGTAACTTTTTCGGTCGGTTAGAAAAAATTTTACTTTTTTCACTTGATATTGTTGCTGGGGAATGGCGTGCTGCGTTTATAACAGAACGGAGAGTACTGTGAGCAGGTTCAGCCTCCCTGAATCAGGGGAGAGATGATGGAGGGGCTGAAAGGTATTGTAAGATATACTCAGGAAAAATACCAGACGGAAAAAATCGTGCTTTTGGGACATTTTGTATGAAAAGCCTGACAAGTTTGCCGGCGCTCTCTGTGAGGCACAAGAGACCGCTCAGGCGCTGCTATGGGGTGAATAAATGGTTGACATAATTGTAATCGGGGGCGGAGCCTCCGGAATGATGGCGGCGCTGACGGCGGCGCAGGACGGGGAAAACCGCGTAACGCTCATGGAGCGTCAGGCGCGCGTCGGCAGAAAGCTTCTGGCAACAGGAAACGGCCGCTGCAACCTCACGAACACGGAGGCGGGGCCGGAGCACTACCACGGCGGCGCGGATTTTGCGGAGTGCGCTCTGCGCGCCTTTACTCCGGAGGACACACTGAGCTTTTTTGAAGGGCTCGGACTGCTGTGTTCGCGGGAGTATGGCGGGCGTGTGTATCCTCGCAGCAATCAGGCCAACAGTGTGGTGGATGTGCTGCGCTTTGCGTTGGAACGTCCGAATATCAGGGTGCTGACCGGCTGTGCGGTGGAGAGCGTGAAGCGCTGCGGCATGGGTTTTGCCGTAGACTGCGCCGAAGGGGAATTTCGTGCGGACAAGCTTGTTGTAGCATGCGGAGGCTGCGCAGGTTCAAAGTTGGGAGGGGTAATGGACGGATATGAAATTCTGGCCTCTCTCGGCCACAGCCGCACGGCTCTTTATCCCGCGCTGACCCAGGTGCGCACGGACACGGCTTATCCCCGCTCACTCAAGGGCGTGCGCGCTTCCTGCTGCGTGAGTCTGAGACGTGGGAAAAAGAAACTGGAACAGAAAACGGGCGAGCTGCTGTTCACGGAAACCGGAGTGTCCGGAACTGTAATATTTGAGCTGTCGCGTGCCGTGGCCTGCGGTGGGGAGGGCTTGGAGCTGAGCCTTGATTTTATGCCGTACATGGACTCTGAAGCGGTACTGCGGCACCTGAGGGCAAGGCGTGAAAATGCGCCCGAGCTTCCGGCAAACCAGATTTTTGTCGGTGCGCTGCACAACCGCTTGGGACAAATGCTGTGCAAATATGCCGGCGTAGGAGGGGACCTGACAGCCTCTCAGCTCGGGGAAACTCAGCTTCAGAATCTCGCCGCGGCCTGTCGGGATTTCCGCCTGCGTGTGACAGGGGTATCCGGCTTTGAAAGCGCACAGGTGACTGCCGGCGGGATAAAGACAGGCGAATTTGTGCCTGAGACGCTGGAAAGCAGGCTGGCGCCGGGACTTTTTGCCTGCGGGGAGGTGCTGGACGTGGACGGAGACTGCGGAGGCTATAATCTCCAATGGGCATGGTCGAGTGGACGCTTGGCGGGGAGGCTTGGAAAATGATACTGGTGCGGAACCTGAAGCTGCCGTTAGACATGGACGAGCGTAATCTGATAATTCTCGCGGCCGCGGTGTTGAGAATACCGGAGCAGGACGTGCGCGCTCTGAAAATAGTGAAAAAATCCATAGACGCTCGAAAGAGAAGCGACATACACTACCTGTATTCTGTCGCCGTGGAGACGGTGGGGCAGGAGAAAAGAATACTGCGCAGAGCAGGAAAAAACTGCGGGCCATACCGCCCGTTTATTTATGAGATACCGAAAATCAAGGCCGACACGCGCCCTGTTATCGCGGGCTTCGGGCCGGCGGGGATTTTTGCGGCGCTGGTGCTTGCCGAGGCGGGGGCGCGTCCAATAGTGCTTGAGCGCGGCTGTGCGCTGGAGGAGAGAAAAAGGCGCGTCGAGAACTTTTGGAACGGCAGGGAGCTGTGCACAAACGGAAACGTACAGTTCGGTGAAGGCGGCGCGGGTATGTTTTCCGACGGAAAGCTTGGCACCGGCACGCATGACGCGCGCATTGCCTGGGTGCTCGAGCAGTTCCGGCGTTTCGGCGCGCAGGAGAGTGTATGCTATGACGCTCACCCGCATGTGGGCACGGACGTGCTGTTTGAGGTGGTGAAAAATATTCGGGCGCATATTCTCTCGCTCGGAGGGGAGGTGCGCACATGCTCAGAGCTCAGTGGTATGCGCCTTGAAAACGGAGCGCTCGCGGCCGTAACGGTAGAGGGAGCGGAGGGGATATACGAGCTGCCATGCCGCAATCTGATTTTAGCCGTAGGACACAGCGCGAGGGACACATTTGAGCTGCTGTACGGACTTGGCGTGCCAATGGAGCGTAAGCCATTTTCCATGGGCGTGAGAATAGAGCACCCGCAAATCGAAGTCGGAAAAAGCCGGTACGGCGAGGTGTGGGAGCATTTGCCGCCGGCGGAGTACAGGCTCAACTGCCACTTTCCGGACGGGAGCAGCGCATATACCTTTTGCATGTGCCCCGGCGGCTATGTTGTCGCGGCGGCGAGTGAGACGGGCGGCGTGGTGACAAACGGCATGAGCTTATCCGGCCGCGGAGGCAAAAACGCTAACAGCGCCCTGCTCGTTACGCTAAAGCCGGAGGATTTCCCGGGAAATGGCGTGCTTGCGGGTATGTACTGGCAGCGGGAGATTGAGCGGCGCGCATTTAACTGCGCAGGGGGAAATTATAATGCTCCCGCCCAGACCGTGGGTGATTTTCTTGCCGGACGCTCAAGTACAGGCCCTTGCGGCGTTGAGCCGAGCTACCGGCCGGGTGTGACATGGACGGACCTGCGGGAGGTCCTGCCCGAGAAAATCTGCAATATACTTGCCGCCGCCATTCCGGAGCTGGCAGGCAAAATGAGATGCTTTGACATGCCTGCGGCGGTTATGACCGCTCCGGAGACACGCTCATCCTCTCCGGTTCGTATACTGCGCGGAGAGGACCTGCGCTCAAGCTATGGCGGCTTTTACCCCTGCGGCGAGGGCGCCGGCTATGCCGGCGGCATCACCAGCGCAGCCGTGGACGGCATGAAATGCGCGGAAAAAATAATAGGGGCGCTGAAATGACAGTCACGCTTTGCCGTTTATATAAAATCTGCGTAAAGAAGGGGGTACATGATGAAAAGAGAACTGGGAATCGCCAGATGCGGACTTGCCTGCTGCCTGTGCTCGGAAAATGTGAAATGCGGCGGCTGCAATTCGGAGAGCTGTCCTGACAGCTCTCGGTGCGAAAACAGGAGATGCTCTGCCGAGAAGGGGCTTTCGCATTGCTATGAGTGTGAACAGGACTGCAAGAAAGGCTTATTAGGCAAAATGAAGCCGTATGGTTTTACATTGTTTGTCAAAAGATATGGTATGGACAGACTGCTGGATTGCCTTGAGGAGAACGAACGGAAGGGGATAATATATCACCGCGAAGGAATAGACGGGGATTACGACGGCTTTGACGATGTGGAGAAGCTGATAGAGTTCATCAGGACCGGAAAACGCTGACTGTCTGGGAGAAGCAGAGCTTTTTGACAGCGTAAAATAAGCCTGCCCTTTTTGGGCAGGCTTATTTTATAGAATTTTTGAATACACCGCCTTGAATACCGCTGAAACGGCGAGCTGCAAGCAGGCGCAGGCTATGGCGGTCAGCGATACGGTAAGGTTTATTCGAGCGAGGAGCAGACCGGCAACTATCATGGCCACGCCAGTCACGACGCTGAAGGGATAGCCCGACTTGGTACGTATGAGCTTCATTCGCTCGTCGTTTTCCCTGTTGTAGCCGAGGCGCAGCCTTTTCTCATCGCGCAGCATGGACAGACAGCGAAAAACGGTGAAAACGCAGACGGCGAAAAGACCTATACATATTCCGCAGGGAAATCCGGCCATAAAGCCCTCGCCCATTGAGCCGTTATCGTCCGGGTCAGAGCCGAAAAAGCTGACGATGTACACCGCCAGCGCCAGCATGACTACTGCCAAAACTATGCTGAGCACCAGCCGGCGTCTTATGGTTTTTCTGTAAGCTTCCATATTTTATTTTCCTCCCATTTCAACATCAAATTCCGAGAAGTCGAAGACCTCCTCTATGCTCAGCCCGAAGTAGTGTGCGATTTTGTACGCAAGTGGCAGCGAGGCAGTGTATTTGCCCGTCTCAATCGAGGTTATTGTCTGCCGCGTGGTGCCGACTGCGAGTGCAAGCTCATCCTGTGAGAGCCTGTACTGCCTGCGTAGCTCCTTTATCTGTGTTTTCAGCTTAGCATCACCTCAAGAACTGCAAAGTTTACTTTGCAAAAATAGTATAGTATGCTTTGCAACAAATGTCAAGCGTACTTTGCAAAAACGGAGAAAAAATTTACTAACACTAAATGCCGCCTTTTTGCTAAAAATATTCGCAAAGAGGTGTTTTATATGAAAATAAACAAACGAAAAAAAGCTGTTGT
>CATJWA010000305.1 GCA_949744025.1 uncultured Eubacteriales bacterium | reverse complement strand
TCGGGGCGGCGGCCTCGCCCAGTTCTCCGCGGACAAAGCTGCCCAAAACGCCGTTTATGAAAGCTGCTGTGTCGCGAGTCTCGTAGCGCTTGGCAAGCTCAACGGCCTCGTTTATGGCCGCAGAGTTGGGCACCTCGTCCATATAGAGTATCTCACACATGGCCGCGCGCATTATGGCCGCCGCCGTTTTGGAGATACGGTCAACCCGCCAGCCGGAGACGTACTTTTGTATGTAGGCGTCGAGCTGCATGCGGTGGTCAAATATAAGCTGCACAAGAGTGCGGATATACTTCATCTGCCGCTTGTCGGGATATTCCTCAAAAAGCCGGCTTTCGCCGGACAGGCTGGCGTAGTGCTCCGCCTCAAAAAAACTGTCGAGCACGTCCTGCGCAAAGTCCTCGCTCACGGCAGTGGCAAAGCCGAGCTGAAGCGCTATCTCTCTGGCTGTCGTTCTTGTCATATCCTTGTTCTCCGTTCGGTTTGCCTCGGGCTTTGTTGCAAGTCCGCTTATTTATCAATCGCCACACCGCTGACGTGGATGTTCACGCTTGGGCTTATGCCCGTCATGGAGCTGACCGCGGAGGCTACCGCACTCTGCGCGTCGGACGCAACGCGGGAGATACTCCAGCCGTAGCGCACCATGACAATGACATCCACGCTTATGCCGCCGTTGTCAAAGCTGACGTTCACGCCGCGGGAGATGGTCTTTTTGCCGATGGACTCATACAGCTCCGAGCCGACGCTGTTGGAAAGCCCCGCAATACCGTCAACCTCCGCGGCCGCGGCGCTGGCGATAACGGCTATTACGTTGTCGGATATGTTCACGCTTCCCTTTTCTCCGGTTATGCTTATGTAATTTTCCGGCATGTCCATTAACTCCAATCTGTCAGAAATATCTGCGGATAAAAATTTCCTGCTTCTGTTAAGTATATCATGCTTTTTTGTAAAAATAAATAGATAAATGTAAAATTGCAAAAAGTCTTTCACAGGCGCCCAGCTGCAATGTCCTCCACGCGGCGCAGATTGTCTATGTTGTAGTCAAGACGCACGCCCGCGTCGTTTTCCGCGTGTCCGGGGTTGTACCAGCAGCATTTTATGCCGGCAATATTGCCGCCGCGCATGTCGCTTGTCAGCGAGTCGCCGACTATGAGTATTTCATCCTTTGAAAAAGGCGGGATGCGCGCGAACACATGCTCGAAAAACTCCGGCCTCGGCTTGTCGAAGCCGACCTGCTCGGAGATAAACACGCCGTCAAAAAGCTCAAGCAGGCCGGAGCGGGTCAGCTTGCGTTCCTGCGCGGCGTAGGTGCCGTTGGTTACCGCGTACTGCTTCACGTGAGCGCGCAGGCGCTTGACAAGCTCATAGGCGTCGTCGATAAAGCATATCGTGTCGCCGAGACGGTATTGGTACTCGTCGTTGAAAGCAGCGGCGTTGGTTTGTATGCCTTCCTTTTCAAAAAACTCGACGAAGCGGCCGAGCAGCACCTCGTCCCGGCTTATCTCGCCGTATTCAAGCCGTTTCCAGTAGGCGGCGTTTATTTTTGAATAGCGCGCAATCATCTCGTCGGTACATACGCCCAGGCCGAAGCTTTCAAAGCAGCGGCGCAGCGCCGCGCGCTCGGCTGCCAGAAAGTCCAGTAAGGTGCCGTCAACATCCCACAGTATTGCCTTTATTGCCATTGCCTGTCCTCCACGGTTGTTTTATGGAAATTATAGCATACGCGGTCAAGTGCCGGACAGAAAAATCTTGCGCACAGGCCGGATATGCGGTATATTATAAGGTAATTAATCGACGCGGGAGACTGCCTTATGAAATTTCACAAGCTCAACGGAACGGGAAACGACTTCGTAATAATCGACAACATGGACGGCGCGCTCAGCCCCGAAACGCTCTCGCGTATGGCGAAAAAGCTGTGCGAGCGGCACATGTCAATAGGCGCCGACGGGCTCATGGCCGTGGCGCGCTCGGACAGGGCTGATTTTCGCATGGAGTTTTTCAACTCCGACGGCTCTGTGGGCGAGATGTGCGGCAACGGCGCGCGCTGTATCTGCCGCTACGGCTACGAAATGGGGCTGTCAGGCCCGACGCAGACGGTGGAGACAACCTCCGGCATCGTCACCGGACAGCGGATAGACAAGCGCCTTTACAGAATCCGCCTGACGGACCCGACTGTGATAAAACCGGATTACAGCGTCGAGCTCGACGGCGCGCAGTACGAGTGCGGCTACGTGGAGCTGGGCAGCCCGGGCCTGCCGCACGCGGTAATACCCATGCCGGGACTGCGTGACACCGACCCGCGCCAGCTTTTTGACATGGCGCGCCGCCTGCGCTCGCATCACGCTTTCCCGAAGGGAGCAAACGTCAATTTCTATGAGATTACGGGAGAGAATCATGTTTTTGAGCGCACCTTTGAGCGCGGCGTGGAGGATTTTACATATGCCTGCGGCACCGGCACGGCCTCCGTGGCGCTTATACTCACGCTAAAGGGCTTCAGCGACGGCCACGGATTCGCCGCCGACATGGTGGGCGGACGGCTCACCGTGGACGTGGAGCGCGAGGGGGACAAGGTTACCGCGCTTTACCTGACCGGACCGACGAATATAGTCGCCGCGGGTGAGATTTTAGACGAGGAACTGAGCGTCTGAAAATCACCCGTGCCGAGGATAACAAGCAGCCCCCGCCGCTTTCGCGGCGGGGGCACGTTCTATTCGGCAAAGAGCTCAGGGAAAATCCTGGTGTCGCCTCGGTAAACGGCAAGAACATTATAACGCAGATACAGCGTCACGTCTCGGTTCCTGATTCCCGTCACTATCCCT
>CATJWA010000304.1 GCA_949744025.1 uncultured Eubacteriales bacterium | reverse complement strand
ACGGGGCTGGGTGAGGCCGAGGCCGAGGCCGCGGGGCTGGATTTCTTCGTGTCCTACGCGCCGGTGAGAAACCACGCGGCTTTTTACAGGGGCGCACAATACATAATTCTGAAGCTGATTGTGGAAAATGACAGCGGAAGGCTGCTCGGAGCCCAGGCCGTGGGACGCGAGGGAACGGATAAGCGCATAGACGTGCTGGCGACCGCGATTTACGCGGGGCTCACGGTATTTGACCTTGAAAGCCTCGACCTGGCTTACGCGCCGCCCTTCTCGTCGGCGAGGGACCCCGTGATTATGGCGGGAATGATAGCGGCGAACGCGGTGAAGGGCGAGATACGGCTTGTCACCGCGGGGCAGCTGAGGGAGCTTGCAAAGGGCGGGAAATGTACGGTCGTGGACGTAAGGCGGGAGGACGAGTTTATCTGCGACTCGGTCGGCGGCGCGGTAAACATTCCGCTGGACCGCCTGCGCCGCCGCTATGAGGAGCTCGACAGAGGCAGGAGGATTATTCTGCTGTGCGCGGAGGGCTACCGGGCCTATGTCGCGTCGCGTTTTCTCAGTCAGAAGGGATTTGACACGGCGATACTCAGCGGAGGATACAGGGTTTACACAATGGACGTATAAACTGAGATGACAGAAAGGAAAATAGCTATGAAAAAGTATGCGGCACTATTACTTGCACTTATTATGCTGTTTACCTGCGCGGCATGCGGCACGGACAACAGCACATCACAGCCCGACGCTCAGAATCCGGCCGCTTCGAGCGGAAGTACGCCGGAGCCAGCGGGCGACGCCCCCGATGCGGAGGCCTCGTCCGACCCGAAGGTGAAGCTGTCCATGGCAAACTTCCTGGCGGCGGGGAACCCTTATGAGGTGTTTCTCAACTACATTTTCACGGAAATATACAACCGCTCGGGCGGAACCGTGGAGATAACCTATTACCCGGGAGGCACGCTGTGCGGACAGGGAGACATGCTCGACGGCATAATAAACGGCGTGGCCGATATCGGATATGTCCAGATTGCCGACAACGTCTCGTCCTTCCCCGAGCTGGCAACGATTGAGCAGCCGGGAATGTATTTTTCCTCCGCTCCGGCGATAACCGGCGCGTTCGGCGAGTATATAGACACCTACGCTCCCGCGGAGCTGGGCGAGTTCAAGGTGCTCAGCTACATGTACGGAACCAAGGGCTGCATCTGTGCCAACGGCGGGCCTATACACACGCCGGGAGACCTGGCGGGGAAGACCATCCGCTCGACCGGCACGATGGCCAAGGCCATTACCGCCTTCGGCGGAGTTCCGACCGACGTTGCCATAGCGGACTGCTACGAGTCGCTCAGGCAGGGCGTTATTGACGGAATAATGACCATACGCGGCGCGATATACACATGGAACCTGTGCGAGGTGCTTGACTACGGCATGGACTACCCGCTTTACAACAACGGGGGAATGTTCATCATGAACCAGGACGCCTGGGACAGGCTTACGGACAACCAGAAGCAGGCAGTTACCTCCGCGTTTGACGACGCCTATGACATCTGTCTGCGGTTTATGATGAACGACTTTTACAAGGAGCCCTCCGCCAGACGGCTTAAGGAGGAGATGAAGGAATACTACTATCCCACCGATGAGGAAATTGAGCAGTTCCGCAGCCTTATTTCCGGAGGAGTTGACGACTATATTGCCACGCTCAACGCCGGCGGCTACGACGGAGACGAGATTTTAAGGCGCTGGCAGGAGCTGGCGGATAAGTGGAACGCGGAATACCCGGCAAAGAGCGACGACGACCCCGACATGTACATTGCGCTCAACCCCACCACCGGAGAGCGCCTGCAGTGCGGAGCGGGTACGGACTTTGAGTGGACGCTGCCGTATTCAAGCTGAGCGGCGGCCCTGCCTGAGAGAGGAGGTGCCTTTTGAATACGCTGAACAAAATAGACAGGGGCCTTTGCCGGTTTTTCAAGCTTATGGGATACGCGGCCGGCATTGTAGGCGCGCTGATGATGATTCTGTCGGTGATAAACGTGATTGCAAGGCAGCTTTTCACCGCGCCAATCTTCGGCACGGTGGAGATTGTCAGCTACGCGGGCCTGCTGCTGGGAGCCTTCGCGCTGGCCTACAATGAGATTGGCGACGGAAACATCACCATGACGCTTTTGACCGACAGCATGAAGCCGGCGCCGAAAAGCATATGTGAGCTGCTGACGAGCCTGCTGGCCGCGGTATTTTACGGAGCGATTGCCTACAGGTATTTCGCGGAGGTACTCACGACGATGGCCAAGCGCACCGTTACGCAGACCGTGGGGATACCCATGTGGGTAATAAATCTGATAATGGCCATTGGCTTTGCCGTAGCCACGCTGGCGCTGCTGCTCAAATGCCTGAGATGCGCGGTGTTTTTCGCCGGGGCCGGCAGTGAGGACGCCGACACGCAGCAGGAGGGGGGAACGGGTAAATGACACCTATAATGCTCGGTATTCTGGGCCTGATTGTGTTCCTTGTGCTTATGTTTTTGGGAATGCCTGTTCCCGTGTCCATGGCGCTGGTAGGAACCGTGGGATTCGCGATTATAAGAACTCCCGCCGCGGCGTTGCAGATGGTAATAGGCGAGATAACGTCCAACTTTTCAAAATACACGATGAGCGTGGCGCCGATGTTCGCGCTTATGGGCTACATAGCCTACCACTCGGGGCTTGGGGCGCGGCTGTTCAACGCCTGCCAGAAATGCTTCGGCCACCGCAGGGGAGGCATGGCGATGGCCACGGCTATAGCCTGCGCCTGCTTCGGAGCGATATGCGGCTCGGGACCGGCAACAATCGGCACAATGAGCGCCGTGGCCTATCCGGAGATGAAGAAGGCCGGCTACCATCCGAAGGTGTCGTGCTGCACCATCGCGGTGGGCGCGAGCATCTCGGTGCTTATCCCTCCGAGCCTGACCTTCGTAATCTACGGAAACGCGTGCGAGGCGTCGGTCGGGAGGCTGTTCCTGTCAGGCGTGACGCCAGGGATACTGCTGACCCTGCTCACGCTTGGGGCAATCGCATACACAGGCTGGAGGGACCCCTCGGCCGCGCCCAAGACGGAAAAGAGCACGCGCGCGGAGCGCTGGGAGGCAATAAAGGGCGGCGGGCTTATTGAAATAGCCATTGTGTTCGCCATTTCGATAGGCGGGCTGTTTGCCGGCGTATTCGCGGCGACCGAGGCCGGAGCAGTCGGCTCGGCGGGAATGATTATCGTGTGCCTGTTCCGCAGGACGCTGAGCTGGAAGCAGTTTCTCAATTCGCTGCTGGACACGGCGAAGCTCACGGCCATGGTGTTCGTTCTGCTGGCCTGCGCGGCGATTTTCTCGCGTTTCATCGCCGTGACGACGGTGTCAACGGCGCTGGCGAACATGATTAAGGGGCTGCATGTGGACGGCTGGGTGATTCTGCTGATAGTGCTGGTATTTTATACCTTCATGGGTATGCTGACCGATGTCATGTCGATTGTTCTGCTGACTATTCCGGTGCTGTTCCCGATTCTTATCGACTACCTTGGCTATGACAAGATATGGTTCGGAAACATGGTGCTTTTGATGCTGTGCGTCGGCGGGCTTACTCCTCCGGTGGGCGTGTCGATATTCATTACCAAGGGCTGCATCAAGGACCCTGACGCTACGCTGGCAAAAATTTTCTCCGGAGTCTGGCCCTTCCTTGGAGCGACATTTATCGTGATAATCCTGCTGATTATTTTCCCGCAGCTTGCGCTGTGGCTGCCGAATCTGGTTTACGGCGCTTAGACGGAAGATAAGAGAATGTACCCCCTGCCGGGAATGCGGCAGGGGGTATGCTTTTTGCGGTATTGATGCTTTCAAGTCACATTTTGCTGTTTATCCAGCCGAGCACGTCGCTCTTTACCTGCTCGCGGTTGAGCTCGTTCAGCAGCTCGTGGCGGCAGTCGGCGTATAACTTGAGGGTTACGTCGGTCATGCCGGCGCGGACGAAGCGGTGGTAAACACGCAGCACGCCGCGGCCGTTTTCTCCCACGGGGTCTCTGTCGCCGGAGATGAACAGCACGGGCATATCCTTTTCCATGCGCTCAATATTGCGCTGCTTACCGATGTACTCAAGAGCGCCCATCATATCGCGGAACAGGCCCGCGGTGGGTATGTAGCCGCACAGGGGGTCGCTGCCGTATTTATCCACCTGTTCGGCGTCGCGGCTGAGCCAGTCTGACACCGTGCGCGCGGGAGCAAAGCCGTCGTTATACTTGCCGAAGGCCATGTCGTTCAGGCGCTGGCTCTTGTACTTCGCTCCGTGGCGGTTTATCTCCGTCTCGGCAAGAAGCCTGCCTCCGGAGACGACCGCACGGGGCTGCTGGCCGGTGCCGCACAGTATTGTGCCCGTCAGGCCGCCGCGGTAACGGATTATATAGGTACGCGTAAGGAAGCTGCCCATACTGTGGCCGAACAGGAAGATGGGGAGCTCCGGAAACTCGCCTGCAAGCTGCTCGTGAAGCTGGCGCATGTCGCCGAGGGCGAGCTCCCAGCCGCCGTTTTCGGCGAAGAAGCCCAGCTCGGACTCGTCGTTTATGCTTTTGCCGTGGCCGAGATGGTCGTTAGCCGCCACGACAAAGCCGTTTCGCGCGAGAAATTCCGCGAAATCGTCATAGCGCCCGACATGCTCGGCGATGCCGTGGGCTATCTGCACCACGCCGCGCGCCGGACCGTCGGGGTCGCAGCGGCGCACGCGGATTTTGGTCCTGCCGTTGCAGGATAAAAAGGTGTATTCACTGAAAACAGGCATGTTGAGACCTCCTTAAATTGTGCTGCTGTCTGTTTGTTATTGTACTGTCAATTATATTGGCGGGGCTGCCGGCCGTCAATACACAAAACAGGAAAAACGTGTCAAAGCAGGCGCAGGAGCGTTTCGCGCTCGTTGTCCTGCGGGTGCTCGATAACGTGCTGCAAAAGCCGGGCGAGCGCCGCGCCGACATCGCGGCCGCTCAGGCCGAGCGCGAGCAGGTCATCGCCGCCAATGGCGAGGCGGTCAAGGCTGAAGCACTCTCCGGAGGCGAGCACACAGTCAAGCTGAGGCATGAAATCGCGTCCGTACAGCGCCTGAGCGGCCGCGGCCGCGGCGCGCGCGGCGGGCTCTCCAATTTCGGAGAGCAGCTTTTTCCAGCCGCTTGGCGAGGCGGGGGGGCCGGACAGCGCGGATTTGACGCCGGCTGAGCACAGGCGCTGTTCCTCGCCGGAGCATTTCATCGCGCGCAGGAATTCCGGAGTGCGTATTCTGCCTGCGCGCTCGAGCAGGGCGCACAGACCCGTCAGGCAAAGCGCCGGCTGCGCGGGAAGGGTATCCAGCGGCGCAAAATCCACAGGGGTACCCGAGGAGCAGAAACGGTCCAGAAGTCCCGAGTCGAGCATTATT
>CATJWA010000303.1 GCA_949744025.1 uncultured Eubacteriales bacterium | reverse complement strand
ACGGCGCGGCCCTCGCCGAGCTGCTGCGCCGCCCGAGAATAAGCTATGCCGACCTTGCCCCCTTCGACCCCGGGCGGCCGGAGCTGCCGCGCGCGGTGCGCGAGCAGGTGGAGATACGCATAAAGTACGACGGCTACATAAAGCGCCAGCTCCGTCAGGCGCAGGAGCTTTCGCGGCTGGAGGAGCGCGCGCTGCCGGAGGATATCGACTATGAGGGGATAAAGGGTCTTAGAATTGAGGCGCGGCAGAAGCTTGACCGGATACGGCCCATGAATTTGGGGCAGGCGGGGAGAATTTCCGGTGTCTCGCCGGCGGATGTGGCGGCGCTGATGGTGTATTTGGAGAAGCGGGAGCGGTGAGAGGTCTGGAACTCCTTGACAAAAGCGGCGGGCATAGTATATAATGTAAACATAAAAGGGCGTTGCCTATAAGCGGATTGGCCCCTACTTAACGTAAACGGAAAACATTTTTGAGCTTACGCTCAAGCAGCAACCGTCACTTGGCAGGGTGGCGGTTGTCGCTCTTTACCCTGATTGTGATAGTATATCCGAAGATATGTATCGTCAAAGTAATCGGCATAAACTCACCCCCTCTCGGGTGGTGTGACCAATCCGCCTACCGTTATGGCAACGCCCTGTCCCCGTAAGGGGACAGGGCTATTTTACTTTATTTTCGGTGGGCTGTCAACTAATCAACCCCGCACAAGGAGGCGTACAATGTCAAAAATCGTACTCGGACTGTCCGGAGGCGTGGACTCCGCGGTCGCCGCGCGGCTTTTGCAGCGCGCGGGGCATGAGGTGCTCGGCCTCTACCTCGACATCGGCGACGGAGCGGCGCGCGCGGACGCGGTTTCCGCGGCGGAATTTTTGAATGTGGAGCTCAAAATCCTTGATGTGTCGGAGGCGCTCGAGCGCGAGGTATGCGCGCCATTTACAGCGGCCTACCTGCGCGGCGAGACTCCCAACCCCTGCATAATGTGCAACCCCGCCGTGAAATTCAAAAGCCTGCTGGACTTCGCGGACGAGAGCGGCGCGGAGCTGACAGCCACCGGGCACTACGCCCGTGCGGAGGGCGGCGCGCTCTATAAGGGCCGGCCGGCCAACGACCAGAGCTACATGCTCTGCCGCCTGACACGGGAGCAGGCTTCCCGCCTCGTCCTGCCCCTGGGTGAGCTGGAAAAAACCGAGACCCGCGCCCTGGCCGAGGAGTTCAAATTACCTGTGGCTCACAAGGGCGACAGCATGGAAATCTGCTTCATCCCCGACAGGGACTACGCCGGCTACATCGCCCGCCGCGCCACCCTGCCGGGCCCCGGGGACTTCGTGTTCCACGGCGAGGTCATCGGCCGCCACGAGGGCGTTCACCGCTGGACCGTGGGCCAGCGCATACCGGGGCTTTACAATGAGCGCAAGCTGTATGTCTCGCGCATCGTGCCGGAGCGGGGCGAAATTGAGCTGGCGCTCTGGGAGGAGCTTTTCAAAACCCGGGTCCGCGTCCGTGACATGAGCTGGCTTATCGACCCGCCCGCGGGACTCCTCCGCGGCAGCGTCAGGGCACGGCACACCAAGTGGGAGTGCCCAGACTGCACAGTGACCCCCCTGCCCGACGGGGGCGCAGAGATTGTGACCGACGAGCCGCTGCGAGCCCCCGCGCCGGGGCAGGCCGCGGCGGTTTATCAGGGGGACAGGCTTGTCGGCGGCGGATATATCGTCTCCTCCCAGCCGTAAGATTGCACATCAGCCGCCCGAAACGGAGCGGCTGATGCCGTTAAATGTAACAAAAAACGAAAATTCATCAAAAAACCTCTTGCTTTATCTCGCTAATGTGCTATTATAACAGAGCGGACAACCGAAAACGGCCGCGAGAGTGAAAAACAATTCTGGAGGAAAAAGAAAATGAAAAAGATAGTATGCGCCGCTCTGGCGCTTGTGATGCTGTTGGGCCTGTGCGCCTGCGGGAACAAGAAGGACGACGGCCCCGTCACCTTCGTGATGCTCGACGAGCCTCTGAGCACCGAGCAGTACGGCATCGCTTTTAAAAAGGGCAACACCGGACTTGCGGAGAAAGTTAAAGCTACCCTCGACGAGATGCTCAGCGACGGCACCTTCGCCGAGATAACCGCCAAGTGGGAGCTTTCCGACATGAGCTGCTATGAGCAGGCCAGTGTGAAAAATCCCGAGGGCGCCGGCGAGAACCCCGACGCCGACGGCCGCACCACCCTGACTGTCGGCTTCGACGCGGAGTACCCCCCCTACGGCTACAAGGACGAGAGCGGCGCTTACGTCGGCTACGACCTGGACCTGGCCGCGGAGGTGTGCTCTCGTCTGGGCTGGGAGCTGATACCGCAGCCCATCGACTGGGACAGCAAGGACATGGAGCTTGACGCCGGCAACATAGACGTTATCTGGAACGGCATGACCATGACCGGACGCGAGAGCGAGTACACCTGGGTTGGGCCCTACGTGGACAACTCCATCGTGTTCGTGGTCACGGACAAGTCCGGCATCAGCAGCAAGGCGGACCTTGCGGGCAAAACGGTTATCACCCAGTCCGGCTCCAGCGCCCTGACCGCCCTGACCGACGACCCCGGCGACGGCAGCAACGACGAAAATCTGGCCCTGACCGCCAGCTTCAAGAAGCTCGAGCAGATTGCCGACTACAACACCGCGTTCATGAACCTCGAAACCGGTGTTGTGGACGCGGTTGCGGTTGACATCGGCGTGGCGAATTATCAGCTTGCGTCAAGAAACGGCTAATTAAAAGTTTCGCCGGCCTTTACATCCGAAATTTGTTAAAAAGCTTGAAAAGCTTTTTATAGCGCCGCAGGCGCGTCAAATTTCGCATGGGGCGGCACGACGCGCCCTGCGCGGCGTGAGTGCGCGAAGCGCACGGGATTTTCAATTAAATTCTTTAATTGAAAATCAGCCTCAAAGGCCGCGGGAGTCAAGAGGGCAGAGCCCTCTTGGCGCGGTCCGCAGACCGCGAAATTCTCCATCGAAAAAAGATCAGGAAGGGTTCGGGAAACCCTATCAAGGGGTTTCCCGACGGCTCCGCCTCAAGCGGAGCCGCATTAAGCAGCATACAAAAGGAACGCGGCGCATCTATGCCGCGCTCCTTTTCGGCGCTTTTTGATACATAGACACGGAGGACGCTTATGGACTTTTTAAATCTGCTCGCCCAGCTCGCCGCCGGCATGGGGAACACTCTGCTGCTGTTCGCGCTGACGCTGGTATTCTCCCTGCCCCTGGGACTGCTGGTGACCTTCGGGCGCATGTCAACCTGGGCGCCGTTTAAAAACCTCGGAATAAAAAAGGAGAAGGAGCGCCGGCTCTCGGGCGCGGCGATACTGGCGGACGGTGATGAAAGCCTGACACAGCAGATGACAAGAATTGAACGCAGCCATTGGAGCTGGCTTTTGGCTCACCTGCGCCGCTTTAAGCCCGTGCAGTTCATCTTCAAGGTCATCATCGCCATACTGCGCGGCACGCCGCTGATGCTTCAGCTGCTGGTGGTGTTCTTCGGGCCCTACTACATATTCGGCGTGAGCCTGTCGGCAAGCTACCGCTTCATCGCCGTGGTGCTGGGCTTTTCCATCAACTACGCGGCCTACTTCGCGGAAATTTACCGCTCGGGCATCGAGTCCATACCCGTGGGCCAGCGCGAGGCGGCGCAGGTGCTCGGCTACAGTAAGGCCCAGACCTTTTTAAAAATAATCCTGCCGCAGATGGTCAAGCGCGTGCTCCCGCCGGTGACAAACGAGGTGATAACTCTGGTCAAGGACACCTCTCTGGCCTTCGTGCTGGTGTACACGGAGATGTTCACCCTGGCAAAGCAGATTGCCGCCGCGCGCACGAGCGTGATGCCGCTTTTCGTTGCGGGCGTGTTCTACTTTATTTTCAACGCGGTGGTGGCCGTGGTCATGGAGCGGGTCGAGAAATCACTATCCTACTACAGCTGAGAGGGGCGCGGCGATGAACGTTTTAAAAATGACAAACGTAAAAAAGAGCTTCGGGGACTTAGAGGTTTTGAAGGATATCTCCGTGTCCGTGGACAAGGGCGAGGTTGTGTCCATAATCGGCCCCTCCGGCTCGGGCAAATCTACCCTTCTGCGCTGCGCGACGCTGCTTGAGCAGATGGACAGCGGCGAGCTGTGGTACATGGGCGAGAAGGCCGCCGGCAACGACGAGGAGGGGCACACGGTCTACCCCAGGGATTTGAATCAATTCCGCCGCTGCTTCGGGCTGGTGTTTCAGAATTTCAACCTCTTTCCCCACTACACGGTGCTGAAAAACCTTACGGACGCGCCGGTGTCGGTGCTCAAAAGAAATCCCGCCGAGGTAAAGGACGAGGCGATGGCCCTTCTGCGCAAGATGGGTCTTGAGGACAAGGCGGACGCCTATCCCTGCCAGCTCTCGGGTGGACAGCAGCAGCGCGTGTCCATAGTGCGCGCGCTGGCCATGAAGCCGGAAATACTGTTTTTCGACGAGCCCACCTCCGCCCTGGACCCCGAGCTGACGGGGGAGGTTTTGAAGGTGATAAAGCAGCTGGCCGAGGAGAAGATGACAATGGTGATTGTCACCCACGAGATGGCCTTCGCCCGCGCGGTGAGCGACAGGGTTATTTTCATGGACGGCGGCGTTATTGTGGAGCAGGGCAGGCCCGAGGAGGTATTCGGCGACACGCAGCAGGAGCGGACGAAGCAGTTTTTGAGGAATTACCAAAATTAAAGGTTTCACCGGCCCTTTGAAAACGGCCGGTGAAGCTTCTTATCATTGACATCGAGGTGATACAAAATGGAGCTGGAGTACGTAATCGCCGACCCGACGGGGAACATCACCGCGCTTATTTTAACTCCGGTGCCGGCGGCGGCGCGGCCGCGTGTTGCCGCCGCGCTCATGGAGCGGGAGCCGGACGTTGAGCAGGCGGGCTTTCTTCGCATGACGGACGGCGGCGTGAAGCTGGACATGGCGGGCGGCGAGTTCTGCGGCAACGCGGCCATGTCCGCGGCGGCGGTGTATGCCAGCGGCTGCGGCCTGAATGAGGGTGAAAAAATAAGTCTGCCCGTCCGCGTGTCCGGCGTGCCCAGTCCCGTGAGGGTGGAGCTTGAGGCTATGGCTGACGGCAGCTTTTCCGGTATGGTGAACATGCCGCGCCCGCTGTCGGTGGGACAGAGGAATTTCATGCTGGACGGCAAGAGGTTTTTTCTGCCGCTGGTGAATTTTCCGGGTATTACGCATATAATCGCGCCCTTTAATATGGATAGAACGACAGCCGAGCACGCCGCGCGCGAGTGGTGCGCCCTGCTCGAAGTGCCCGCGCTGGGAATAATGCTGTTTGACGAGGAAAGGCGGAGCCTGAAGCCTCTGGTGTACGTTCCGGAGGCGGATACGATGTTCTGGGAGCACTCCTGCGCCAGCGGCACGGCGGCCGTGGGTATCTGGCTGTCCATGGGAAAGGGGGTGCGCCGGCTGACCTTAAGCGAGCCGGGCGGATGCCTGAGCGTTGAGGCAGGGTTTTTGGAGAGAATCCTGCGCCTCGGCGGGAATGTGCGCCTGAGAACGCGGAAAATAGCGGAAGGGGACGAAAATTAACAGAATTTTATTGAAATACGTGGGGATATGCTGTATCATAATAAGCGCCGCGCATGGGAGGGCTCCCGCGCGGCGCTTATTGACATTTTACGGGGGTGCCGAATGAAAAAGGCAAAGAGATTTTCTGCCCTGCTGCTGGCCCTGGCCCTGGCCTTGGCGCTGGCGCTTTGCCTTTGCGCCTGCGGGGAGGACCCGTCGGTTTACACGATAATAGACACCGTGGGCGAGAAGCGCTACGGCACAATTTTCCGTCTTGACGACCGCGTGGCAGAGCCGGTGAACGCGGCCATGAGTGTGCTGGCGGCCAGCGGGGAGCTGTCGGTGCTCAGCACGCAATGGTTGGGACAGGACATAATCTGCCTTTCCGGCAGCGCGGACGCGATAACGCAGCTGGACGAGCCGCCGCAGCCGCGCACGCTCATAGTCGGCGTGGAGGAGGACACGATTCCGCTGGCTTACCTGCGCGACGGGGAGTACGCGGGCATGAGCGTGGACATAGCAAAGGCAATCGGCCGTCTGCTGGGCTGGGAGGTAAAGCTCCAGCCGATAAGCTCGCAGGACATAGCCGCGCAGCTGTCCTCCGGCAACATAGACTGCGCGCTCGGCTTTGGTCTGGGCTCCGTCAGCGCGGAGGCGTACACCCTCGGCGAGTGCTACATGACCAGCGAGATTGTGCTTATGACAAAGACGGAGTACGACATGCACAGGATAAAGGACCTCAAGGGCGAGAAGATAGGCTCGGTAAAGGACGCGGCGGTAATCACCGCGCTGGAGAATAACGACAAGGTGGTCAAGTACGTTGATTCCGTGACGGCGTATCTGTCGCCCACACGCTGCATGAACGCGCTCAACAACGGCTGGTGCGCCGCCGTGGCGATGGACCGGATTATGATAAAGGCGTATATAAGTAATTAAATCCCATGGCCGCCAGTGTTGGCGGCCATGGGATTTAAAAGCTACGGAAAAGCAAAGTCCCCTGCCCAGCGCCTTCAGACCCTGGGCTCTATTTCTTTGATAATGGGCGGGAGCTGGGAGATCATGTTGTCCATGTCCTCGAACATGGCGCTTTTTGTCGTGCCCAGCTGACTGGCGGCCTCGATGTGCCTGACAACCTCCTGATACTGGTCCTTAATCCGGTCGAAAAACTGGCGCAGAACCTGAAGCTCCTGACGGGAGACGTCAATTACGCCTGAGATTTGTCCCTGGACGGACATAGCCCCCTCCGCCGCCATAGTTATCTTTTCAAAGCTGCCCTCCGTCTGGTTGACAATGCCGACACCCTGCCCGAGAGTCTGCTGAGAGACGGAAATGCTCTCGTTAAGCTCGTTGGCTCGCGTCTCAACCTCATTCACGCCGCTGTCAACCTCGCTGGCGAGAGACTTTATTTCCTCGGCAAGCTGCTTTACATGCGTGGCTACAACCGCGAAGCTCTGTCCCTCGACACCCGCGCGGGCCGCCTCGATGGAGGCGTTGATAGCCAGAATGTTGGTCTGCTCCGCGATGGACACAATCTTGCCCATGGACTGCTGAATCTCTCTGATTGCGGTGTCAAGATGGTCGAAGGTTTCCGACATGGTGTCGAAGGACTGCTGCACCTGCATGGAAATCTGCCCCAGTGCCGCCATCTGCCCGCGGGCCTCGGACACCGCCTGCCCTATTTCTCCGCGGACCTGGCCGAACTGCTCCGCCGTTTCATTGATATTGGAGAAGGACTCTCCCAAATCCTGAAGCTGTGCCTGAAAACGGTCGCCCTCCTTGAGCACGCCGGAGAAGGAAGAACGCACGCGGCTGAGCTCCCCAAGGGAGGAGACCTCCTTTTCAACCAGCTCCTGCTGGTACTGCTTCAGGCTGTCCGCCACATGCAGCACGGGGTAAAGGCTTGCCGCCTCCTGAAGCTGCCTGGACTGCTGGCTCTTTTTCCGAAAAAACAAGGCTGCCTACTCCTTTACTCAAATACCGCGCAGGTCATGGACTGGTTTACAAAGCGGTTGTTATAGTGCTCTCCGTAGCCGACAAGGCCGGCATGATTGCCCAGCGCCGCCATATCGCGCAGATAGTCCTGCATATAGTTCTGCTCGGAGAACAGCTTGTAGCGGAACAGGCAGTTGACCGAGAAGATGGCCGAGCGCCGGGGAAAATCGCTGCATATACGGCGGATGGTATCCTGTACAATGGCCCGGTAGTCCCCTAACTCCAGCAGAATGAGCACGTCGGAGTCGTTTACCTGACGGAAGCAGGCCAGGGCGTTGCCGTGGACCTCCTTGATGGAGATTATGCAGGTGTCGTCCCCGTTGAGCTTGCCGAAGGGGTTCTGGAAGGTCCGTGTGAGAATTTCCTCGTCGGTCACATGGAGAATATCCTTGTATACCTGCTTGGCGCTTTTGCCGTTGAGCGCGCCGAGGATGTAATTGGCGCGGTCGGTGTTGGAGGCAACGAAGCGGTAGTT
>CATJWA010000302.1 GCA_949744025.1 uncultured Eubacteriales bacterium | reverse complement strand
GCGAGGTCTGAAGCTCCGGCTCATAGGTGTTGAGAATGCCGTTGAAGGTGTCGAGCTGCTCAAGCGCGGTATCCACGTTCACGCTCACGCGGGCAGCAAGCGACACGGCGTCGTCGATGCTTCCGACACTGGCGTTTGACGCCACGCCGGCCAGTGTATCACTGAGGCTTTTGAGCGTGCCCGTGAGGGTCTGAAGGTCGGAGAGAACCTTTCCTGCCGGCCCCGCGACAGCGCCTACGCTCTCGCTCACGCCGCCTATCGCGCCGTTGACCTTGTCGAGCTGGTCAAGCTGGTCCTCAATGTCGGTTTTGTTTGTATACAGGTAAACGAGCATTTGCGCCTGCTCCGCCGTAATGGCCCCCTGCTGCGCCATACCCGTGACGGCCGCCGTAAATCCCGCCTCGCCCGGGTCCCCTCCAAGCTGTCCGCAAATCGCCTCCACCTGGGCCAGACCGTTTCTTATCGCGGAAATTGCTATCGGGCTTCCATCAGGACCCGTTATCTCTGTTATCTCGCCTATCTCCACGCCGCCCAGCGCACGCCCGAGAGCGCCGAGACTGCTGTTCAAATCATCCAGGTCCCCGCTCATGCTCTCCATAACGTCGTCCAGCGCCCTGTTGTCCTCCCCGCCGCTCATGGCGTCGTCTATGTCGCCCAGGTCGCGGCTTATGCGCTCCAAAATCTTTTTCAGCTTCTCAACCTCGGGCCGCAGAGCCTTGGTGTTGTCGTTCATCTCGTTGAGCAGGTCCTTTGTCTCACCCACCGCCTTAGCTGCTGTGCCGAGATGTCCGGAGACAGGGCTCATAGCGTCCGTCAGCTCGCCCGCGGCCTCGAGAGCCGTGTCAACGCTGCCGTATACCTGATTCTTGCCGGCGGAGATGGTTCCCCGCGCGTTGTTGAGACTGTCCAGACCGTTGGCCGCGGCGTTGAGGTTCCCGCTCATGCCGTCCATGGAGTCGAGCACGGCGTCGAGACTGTCGTTGATGGAGCGGTAGGAGTCCTCCGCCTCCTCCTTCGCCTGGCGCAGCTCCGCCACCTGGTCAAGCTGCGCAAGCGTGGCGGGCATGGCGAGGAATATCATACCTCCGTAGCTGAAATCGTCGCTGCCGACGCTTATCGTGAAGTGCTGCTCCTCGCCGGGCAAGATTGCGTAGAGCACCGAATACAGGTTGCCCAAAAGCTGAACCTGCGCGCCCGGAGCCTCGAGCGAAAGTATCTCGTCGCCGTTGAACATGGACGTTGCCATAAGCACAAGGTTGTTGCGGCTGTACTCGCTGGCTTTCGGGTTTGGCACGGCGTCGAGCGTTATCTCAACCACTCCCTTTTCTCCGTAAAGCTTCTCCGCCGGCGTGGGCACGCCGTTGAGCCTGTAGGAAAGCGACAGCGTCCACGGGAAGTCCTCATAGGGCTGCTCGGTCTTGCCCTCGAAATAGAAGCGCTCGGGCACGTCGCCGCTCAGGTCAAAGCTTATCGCGTTTCCGTCCACCGTCGGCCGGCGCTCGTCGCTGAGGTTTACCACCGAGCTGTAGCTGCCGTAGTCGGTTATGGTGCCGCTGCCGTAGGTGCGGTAGCTTTTGACAACGCTGCTGTCGGTCACGGCTCCGTAATAGTCAAGCGTGGCGTAATATGTCTCATCGCAGTCGGGCTTTACGCCCGCGGCGGATACGCCGCAGGTGCAGGCTCCGACGGTCAAAACCGCAGTCATGGCAAACGCGAGCGCGCGCCGGGCGGTATTTATAATTTTTCCTTTCATCGAATACACTCGAATACACCCCTTTTTAGTATCAAACCTTTTCGGTCTCAGATTCCTTTTCGGCCTTTTCGTCTTTGGCCTTTGTCTTTTCCCTTGTCTTTTTCACCTTAGCGGGCTTTTCCGGCTTCGCCGCCTTCGCCTTTACAGCCTTCGCGGCCCTGACCGCCCTGCGCTCCTTCGGCGGAGCGGGCACGCGCCAGTGCAGGCTGGTTTTGTTTATCACCGGCTCGCACACGTACAGAATCGCCGGCAGCAGGAACAGTATGCACAGCGCGGATATCACCGAGCCGCGCGCGAGCATGATGCATATGCTGCTGATAATCTCAATTTTAGAGATAAGCCCCACGCCGAGGGTCGCCAGAAACAGCACCATCGCGCTGGTGATAATTGACGAATCCGACGCGGACGCGGCGGTGAGAATGGCCGCGGTGCGGTTTTCGCCTCTTTGCAGCTCCTCGCGGAAGCGTGTCGTCAGCAGTATCGCGTAGTCAACCGTCGCGCCGAGCTGTACGCAGCCGATGATGGTCGGCGCAACAAAAGGTACGGTTCCGCCGCCGAAGTAGGGCACGCTCTTGTTGATGAATATCGCCAGCTCTATGGCCGCGACTAAAATCACCGGCACGCTTATCGAGCGGAAGGTTATTGCGATGATGATGAATATCGCGGCGATGGAGATATAGCTTGTGACGCGGAAGTCTCCGTCGGCTATGTCGATAAGGTCCTTGGTCAGCGCCGCCTCGCCGGTCATACTCGCCTCGGGGTCGTAGCTTTTGAGTATCGCGTTTATCTCGTCCACCTGCGCGCCGACCTCGTCGGAGGCAGTCTCATAGGCGGAGTTTATCATCACTATCTGCATCCCGTCGCGCTTGACCACCTCAAGAATGTCCTGGGGCACAAAGAACTCGGGCACAGCGTTGGGCATGAATTTGTCATAGGCCACCACGGACTCTATACCCTCCACCTGCTCAATCTCGTCGAGCATGGCCTTGACCTGATAGTGGGGCAGGTCGTCGCGCATGACTATGAAATGGCTGCTGGCCATGCCGAAGTCGTCGCGCAGCTTGTTGGTCGCCACTATCGAGGGCATATCCTGCGGCAGCGCCTCGTCAAGCTTGTAGTAGACCTCCGCGTGGGCCTGGCCGTATACCGCCGGAACGAAAGCCAGCAGGAAAACTGCCACAAACACTATCTTGTGCCTTACCACAAAGCGGTTTATCCTGTTCAGGCTCGGCATGAACACGCGATGCCTGTGCCGGCTTATCGGCCCGTCGAACAGCAGCAGCATCGACGGCAGCACGACAACCACGGTCAGCACTCCGAGCACAACGCCCTTTGCCATGACAATTCCGATGTCGCGCCCGAGCAGCAGACGCATAAAGCACAGCGCCACAAAGCCTGCCACCGTTGTAAGCGAGCTGCTGAACAGCGAGGTAAACGCCGCCTCTATCGCCACGGCCATGGCGTCCCTGTTGTCGGCGTGGCGCTCCCGCTCCTCCTCATAGCGGTGGTAGAGGAAAATGGAGTAGTCCATAGTCACGCCCAACTGCAGCACCGCCGCTATGGCCTTTGTGATGTACGATATCTCGCCAAGGAATATGTTCGTGCCGAAGTTGTACATTATCGCCATGCCGATGCTCGCCATAAAGGCCAGCGGCAGCAGCCAGGACTCCATCGTCAGCCCCATGACTATCAGCGATAGCACCACCGCCAGCGCCACGTACTGCGGCAGCTCCCGGTCAACCAGGTCCTTGGTGTCCTTTATCACCACCGAGAAGCCGGC
>CATJWA010000301.1 GCA_949744025.1 uncultured Eubacteriales bacterium | reverse complement strand
GCACGCTGGGCGTGCTCTCGGAGCTGGAGCTCAGACTTATTCCCATGCCGAAGGTTATCTGGGGAGTAAACTGCTTCTTCCGCGAGGAGGCTCAGGCTCTGGACTTTGTGGAGCGGCTTCGTCCCGCCTGCCGCGAGCTGGCCGCGGCGGAGTATTTCGACCGCAACGCGCTGGAGATTCTGCGCGCGCACGGCGACGGGGGCTTCCCCGTGCCGGAGGGCTTCGAGTGCATGATATATGTCGAGCTGCACTGCGCCGACGAGGACGCGGCGCTCTCACGGATTAAGACGGTCGGCCGCGTCATGGACGGCGTGGGCGCGGACTGCGCGGACACCTGGGCGGCCAGGAGCGCGCCGGACCGCGAGCGTCTGCTTGAGCTGCGCCACAGGGTGCCCGAGAGCGTCAACGCCCTGATAGCCGAGCGCAAGCGAGCAGTACCCGCGCTGGCCAAGGTGGCCTCGGACATGGCCGTGCCGAACGCGGCCTTCCGCCGGCTTATGGCGCTCTACCGCGCGGACCTGGCCAAAAACGGATTTGAGTTCGCGATATGGGGCCACATCGGCAACAACCACCTGCACGTAAACGTCCTGCCGCGCTGCGAGGAGGACATGAGGCGGGGCAAGGCCATGTTTGCCGAATGGGCAAAGGCTGTGGTACCCATGGGCGGCACCGTCTCGGCCGAGCACGGCGCGGGCAAGAACAAGGCAAATCTGCTGCCCATACTCTACGGCGAGACCGGCGTGCGCAAGATGGCGGCGCTCAAGCGTCTGTTTGACCCCGGGTGCATATTGGGCGCGGGGAACCTGTTTCCGGCGGAATATGTCTCGGAAAGCAAATAAGCGCTCCCGCTTTCAAAATTATTATTGACAAAGAAGATGGGATAAACTATAATATTAAGGCGATTGCGGACGGATCGCCGTTTTGCGAGGTATGTTTATGTGGCTTAACCTTAAAGACATCATTGAGATACCCGGAGGCGAGGTCAGCTTTGAGTGCGGGCTTGACGGTCAGGCGCTCGTCTTTCCCGCACTCGTGCGTTTTCTTGAGCAGCCGCGCGCCGTCGGGCGTGTGGTAAACACCGCGGGAGTGCTGACGCTGCTCGGTGAGCTTAACGCGAAGATGCTCTGCCGCTGCGACCGCTGCGGGAGCGAATTTCAGCTCGAGAAAAAGCTCGGACTGAGCATTCCCCTCTCCGCCGACATGGACGGCGAGAGTGAGGACGCGGAGGTTTTTCCGCTCGACGGGGACGGCATTGATCTGGACGAGGTCCTCTCCGCCGTCTTTATTCTCAACACGGACAGCAAGCTGCTGTGCTCGGAGCAATGCATGGGCCTGTGTCCGGACTGCGGGAAAAACCTTAACGACGGTCCCTGCTCCTGCACAAAACCCGTTGATCCAAGATTGGCTGTATTAGGACAGCTTTTGGATATAGATGACGACAAATAACCGCGTGACAAGACGCGAGAAAACGCTGTTCTAATCAGCTGTGAACGTAGGAGGTGTCATAATGGCAGTACCAAAAAGAAAGGTCTCAAAGGCGAGAAGAGATAAAAGACGTTCTTCCGTCTGGAAGCTGGAAACTCCCGG
>CATJWA010000300.1 GCA_949744025.1 uncultured Eubacteriales bacterium | reverse complement strand
TGGCCGCGCTGCTGAAAGACGCGCTCAAGCCGAACCTGGTGCAGACGCTGGAGGGCACGCCCGCATTTGTCCACGGCGGACCCTTCGCCAACATAGCCCACGGCTGCAACTCCGTGCTGGCGACGAGAATGGCGATGAAATTAGGCGACTATGCCGTGACGGAGGCCGGCTTCGGCGCGGACCTCGGCGCGGAGAAGTTTTTAGACATCAAGTGCCGCTTCGCCGGGCTGCGCCCGTCCGCGGTGGTTATAGTGGCGACGATTCGCGCGCTGAAAATGCACGGCGGCGTGCCGAAGGCCGAGCTGGGCGGCGAGAACCTTGATGCACTGGCAAAGGGCCTGCCGAACCTGCTGCGGCATGTGTCGAACATCAAAAACGTGTATAAGCTCCCCTCCGTCGTGGCGGTGAACCGTTTCCCGACTGACACGGACGCGGAGATGGACCTGGTGCTGAAAAAGTGCGCCGAGCTGGGCGTCAACGCCGTGTCCAGCGAGGTCTGGGCGAAGGGCGGCGAGGGCGGCACGGCCCTGGCCGAGGAGGTTGTGCATCTGTGCGAGCAGCCGAACGATTTTGCTTTCAGCTATGATTTGGAGCTGAGCATAGAGGAGAAGCTCGAGATGATAGTCAGGCGCGTGTACGGCGGCGCGGGCGTGGCCTTCACCCCCGCGGCGAAAAAGCAGCTTGACCGCCTGACCGCTCTCGGCTGCGGGAGCATGCCCGTGTGCGTAGCCAAGACACAGTACAGCTTTTCAGACAACGCCGCGCTTTTGGGCGCGCCGGAGGGCTTCACTGTGACGGTAAAGAGCATGAAGGTCTCCGCCGGCGCGGGCTTCGTCGTGGCGCTGACGGGAGACATTATGACAATGCCCGGCCTTCCGCGTGTGCCCGCCGCGGAGAAGATTGACGTGGACGAGAACGGAGTTATTTCAGGATTGTTCTGAAAAGAAATTTGAGCGTAATAAATCCCGCCCCTTTAAAGTGGCGGGATTTATTACTGCGAAAAATCTCGTGGAATCCGGGATTTGTATTTAATCTTCGGCCATAAGCTCCGATATCGGGACATAGGTCAACGCGGAAAAGTCAATGTTTTCGTCCATGTAGCCGCCGGGGCCCTCGTACTGGAAGTGCCACCACTCCGTGCTTATTGTGTTGAAGCCCACACTGGTCATGACTTCGGTCATGTAGTCGGAGTTGGCGCGGGCGGTCTCACTCCAGCCTGCGCTGTTATAGCGGGAAGCGGCGGGGTCAAAGGTGTGCATCGGAGTTGGCATCTCAAGCTCCTGTCCCGTCGCCATGTCGATGAGCGACATATCCACCGCGCGGCCTATCTGGTGCCAGGAGCGGCCGTTGTAGGGGTTGGCGATAAAGCGCGAGTCCTGAACAAGGTCGTAGAGCTGATACTGGGCGGACTTGGGGCGGTAGGCGTCGTAGATTTTTATTGAGTAGCCCGCGGCACGAAAAATCTCCTGCGCCTCAAGCAGCTTTTGGGCCGTGCTTTCCTCAAGAAGGGGAATCGCGGGGTACATGGCCTCGCCGGCAATGTTGTTCGACGAGGCGAAAAGCATCTCGAAATCTCCCGTGGGCATGTAAGCGCGCAGGTCAACCGCGCCGTCTAACTGAACGTATGTAGCCTCGCTGGTGAGGTAGCCCTCATAACAGTACACCAGCCCGCCGTCCTTGAGCCGGCAGAGATAGAAGCCGTTGTCTATGCCAAGCACCGTCAGCTCCGTTCCGAAGGAAATCTGGTACAGCACCGTTGAATCGAGATTCGGGCCTGAGCGGCAGTTGAGCAGGTTAGCCATACAGGTGAAGGCCTTGTCCTCTGCTCCAATCTCCTGCGCTGTCTGAAAGGTTTCGGTGGAGGTGAGCTTTTCAAGGATGGCTTCCTCACGCTGCTTTTGAGTCTGCTCGTCCAACGCGGATAAAAACCACCCGTGAACCCAGACCTCCTGTCCGTCGTCGAGGCATACTCTCATGAAGTCGCCGTCCTCGTCCAGATACTCCACCACATCGCTTTTGCCGAGGGTGCCGAGGGGCTCGAGCGTGATGTCCGGCCCGGCGCGGTAGGCTGTGGAGTCCAGGCGTACGCCGTACAGCTGGCATGGTGTCTCCGGTTCAGGCTCCGGCGTACTCTCGGCGGCCGCGGGGGAGGGAGAGGGACTTGCCTTTGGCGCGGGCGTGACGGCAGACGGGCCAAAATTTGCGGACTCGCCCTTGTCGCCGCAGGCGCACAGCGTCAGCGCCAGTATAATCGCGAGCAGGGGAAGAAGCCGTATTGATATGTCTTTTCGTCTCATTTGCTCACTCCTTTTCTACGAACAGCGCCGAAGAATGTATGACCGCATTATACGACTTTAAGCGCGCGTATTGTGTCGCATACGGTCATCTCACGTAAAACCACTGCGACGACATTGAGTCAGGCATCATGAACATGTCGGGCTTAATCGGCCGGCGGTCGCGGTAGTAGGTCATCTCCAGCTCTGTGTCGCAGACATAGCGCGCTCCGTCAATATCAAACTCAACCCAGCCGTGGGGAGAGCGGTTTCTGCCGACGGTGCCGCTGACAAGCCGCGCGTCAAAGCCGAGGGCGCGGGCCAGCTCATAGAAGGTCGCGGCGTAGCAATAGCAGTTGCCGTAGCCGGTGGAAAGCATGGTGTAGGCCTCCTGCTCGCCCCAGCCGGTGGCCCCAGTGTCGTAGTAATTCCGGCGCAGGTAGGTGAAGTTGTCGCGCGTGTAGTCGTAGGCCGCACGCAAGGCGTCCATGTCCTCCATTTCACACGCGTCGAGCTCAGTGAGCACGTCCTGCACAAGCTCGTCAAGTGCCGGCATACCGCAGGTGTAAACGCCGCTGTCGTCAAACTCAAAGCCGTTCCATTCTGCGTTTTTGACAATGTAACCGTCATCGTCTATGCAGCGCAGTAAGGTCCCGTCGCGGTAAAGTCCCGTTTCGCGGCGCGGAACGGCCTCGGCGTACGTCCACTGCTCCGCACCATCAGACAGACGGTAGGTGTGGACAACGGCGGCTTCCATGATATCGTCATGGTAGGGGTGCTCCGGCGGCACATCGGCAAACACGCCGGATATCTCCGTGCCCTGGGGCGTGAGCTCGCGGCCGAGCACGCGGTTTATAAAGTGAGCGGCCTCGCCGCGGGTGACGGGGGAGTATGGGTCTATTGTGTGCGTGCTGCCGCCGTCAAGCCAGCCGCGGTGTACGGCGGTGCAGAACGCACCGTAATCGGGGTCGTCGGGCTCTATGTTTGCGAAGCTGCGCTCCGGTCCCCGGGGGAAGAAAGCGGCAAAGACGCTCACCAGCTCGCGCAGCAGAACGTCGGTATTCGTGTCAAAGCGCGTTCCCCGCATCGCCCCGAGAGTTTTGAGCACGTCGGCTGCTTCGATGCTAAGGGAACTGTAGCTGACAAAACGCTCCGTCGGCTCGACCTCAACGGCCAGCAGGGCCTCGGCGCACTCGGCAAGCTCAAGTCTTGTGAGTACATCGTCGGGCCTGAACATGCCAATCTCGCCGCGTGCCGGCATGTATGCGATGTGCTGCGCGGTCTCCAGCGCGGGCATGAGCACGGCCGTGAGCGTGACCTCGCCGTGAAGCTCGGCGGACAGCTCGGGGGAGTAGTCCGTTCCGCTTTCATCCCGCCAGGCAACGAGGGTATAGCCGGGCTCGTCGAGCTCCGGTGCGGCGTGCAGCGCCATCTCGGCAGCAGGTTCGTTTCGATACTCGGTTCCGTCGGGCAGCACCCAGGTCACGGAGCAGGTTTCCGGTATGTACGGCTCAATGGGCTCAGGTCTGGAGCAGACGTATTCTACTGCGCAGGATACGCACACCAGCACAGCGCAGGCCAAAAGCGCGCAGACGGCCAGCAGGGCCGTTTGCAGCAGCTCTACCTTTTCTGAGTCCTTTATCATAGCACGACGCTGACCGTCTCGCCTCCGGATGCGGCCTTGAAGGTGTAAACCACAAAGCCGTCGTACACCAGCTCGCCGTCCTCGCCGTCGCCAAGGCAGCTTGGCGCGTAGCTTGAGCTTATCGGGTAGCCGACAGCGGAGTACAGCGCGGACACGTCTGACCCGACGAGGGAGGCGGCCGCGGTTTTGGGGTCGGACGCGGGCT
>CATJWA010000299.1 GCA_949744025.1 uncultured Eubacteriales bacterium | reverse complement strand
CCGCTGTAGACGCTTTTTCGGCCTGCTCCGGGTATTTCAGGGCATAGGCTTCCAGCTCTGCGCTGTCGCGAAAAACCATGGAATCCGTGCACCAGCCGCAGATTCCCTGCACCTCTGGATGCTCGCGCGTGCCGATTATCAGAACGCGCCGGCCCTCGTCCGATGCCTTTTTCACCAGCGCGTGAATTCGCGAGACCTTCGGGCAGGTCGCGTCGAGCACCTCGGCGTTTTTTGCGCGCAGCTCGGCATACACCTCCTCGGCCACGCCGTGGGAGCGGATTATCACCGCAGCGCCCTCCGGAAGCTGCCCGGGGGCGTCTATGACAGTCATTCCCAGGGCCTCCAGGCGCGAAACCTCGTCCCTGTTGTGGATAAGCTCGCCCAGGCAGTACAGCTTCTTCCCCTCGGCCAGCGCGCGCTCAGCCATCTCCACCGAGCGGGACACGCCGAAGCAGAAGCCCGCGCTTTCCGCGCAAATTACCCGCTTCACAGCTCAAAACGCTCCCGTATCAGCTTTTTGAGCGCCTGAAAGCTCTGCTCGAAGTCCATATCCGTCGTGTCGAGCGTCACGGCATCGGGAGCGGCGCGCAGAGGGGCCGCGGCCCGGCCGCTGTCCTGCCGGTCGCGGTACTCGATATCGCGCAGGACCTCCTCAAAGGGGGTATCCATGCCCTTTTCGTGCAGCTCCTTATAACGGCGCTGGGCGCGGGCCTGCGCGCTGGCGGTGAGAAACACCTTCAGTCCCGCGTCGGGCAGGACCACGGTGCCTATGTCGCGCCCGTCCATGAGCACGTCGTAATTTTTCGCCATTTCACGCTGCATCCCCAAAAGATAAGCGCGCACCGCGGGCATCGCGGCCGCGTCCGAGGCGTATATTGAGCTTTTCGGGGTGCGTATCTCCTTTGACACGTCGCGGCCGTTCAACAGCATACGCTGCGTGCCGGCCTCGTCGTACTCAAAGCGTATATCCAGCCCCGGCAGCAGCGCTTCCACTCCGGCGGCGTCCTTCGAGTCCAGCCCCGCGCACTGGGCGGCGTAGCCCACCGTGCGGTAAATGGAGCCGGTGTCCACATAGATAAAGCCGAAATGTTTCGCCGCGCGCTTTGCCAGAGTACTTTTTCCCGCGCCCGAAGGCCCGTCAATCGCCACAGATATATGTTTTTCCATAAGCGTCCCCTTTATACAAAGTATCGAAAAAAGCCTCAAATGGAGTTTAATCCCTGATGGTGTGACTTTCTTTTGCGTATTCTTTACATTTTGCGCTGGGGTGTTTCGCCCTTGCGAGGGCGACCTTCTTTCCCTTCGCAGGGAAAGAAGGCAAAGCCGCGCTCAAGGAGGAAGGGGGAAGTGTCCCCCTTCCTCCTTAAGAATCCTCTTTTGCTCTCTTTAAAAGCGGCGCCGTTGGTGCGGTGCCGGTGATGCGTGTCTATGGTGCAAGCACAGCTTACCGCTGCCGCTGCTACGGCGGGCATCTTTGATTCCGCTATGCTCTCACCCATAAATCATCGCTTGCGCCGGAACATGCTCCCCGTAGGGGCGAAATCCCTCCGGCGACGCTTCTTCGGAAGCCATTAAGTTTGATTTTTATACACTGTTTCCCGCAACATACCCCGTCGACCAGGCTATCTGCAAATTGAAGCCGCCGGTATAGGCGTCCACGTCTATGACCTCGCCGGCAAAGTACAGCCCGCAAACAAGCTTTGAGCGCATTGTGCGCGGGTCTATTTCCTTCACGTCCACTCCGCCCGAGGTCACTATCGCCTCGTCCACCGGCCGCGTTCCGGTTGCTTCTATTGTAAAATGCTTGAGCAGCTCAAGCAGTGTGCGCCGCTGCTGCTTCGTTATCGAATTGACCTTCGTCTCCGGCGGTATTCCGGAGCGCTCAACAAGCACGGGTATCATGCTTTTAGCCGCCAGGTCTCCGAGCGCGTTGGCGAAGTCGCGGTTATGGTATTTCTCAAAATCACGCAGCAGGCGCGCGTCCAGCTTCTTCTCGTCCAGCGCGGGCTTGAGGTCTATTTCCAGACGGTAGCTCCCGCGCTCAAAGCCGCGCATGTGCGCGCTGGCCGAGAGCACCAGCGGTCCTGTAACGCCGAAGTGGGTAAACATCAGCTCTCCCAGCTCGCAAAAGACCTCGCGTCCCGCCGCGTCGTACACCGTCAGCACAACGTTTTTCAGCGAAAAGCCCTGCATCCGGGCGCAGCAGGGGTCGGGCGACACCAACGGCACGAGCGAGGGCCGCGCCGGCGTCACCGTATGTCCCAGCTCGCGGGCAAAGCGCCAGCCGTCCCCCGTCGAGCCGGTGAGCGGATACGACAGCCCGCCCGTGCAGATAATGGCGCTTTCACACTCTATCTCCCCCGCGTCAGTCAAAACGGCGCGCACCGCGCCGCTTTCCGCGCGTATGCCGCGCGCGCGGGTATGGATTATCTCCGCTCCGGAGGCGCGCGCGTACTTTTCCAGTGCGTTTACAATGTCCTGCGCCTTGTCCGACACTGGAAAAACACGGTTTCCGCGCTCGACCTTCAGCGGCACGCCGAGAGACTCAAACAGCTCCATGGCCGCGCGCGGCGGAAAGCGGTTTACCGCGCTGTAGAGGAATTTCGCGTTCGCAGGCACATTGCGCAGAAATTCCCTCTCGTCGCAGTCGTTGGTCACGTTGCAGCGGCCCTTGCCGGTTATGCGCAGCTTGCGTCCGCAGCTTTTCTGCCACTCCAGCAGAGCGGTGCGCTTTCCGCGGCGGGCCGCCTGCGCCGCGCACAGCATTCCGGCGGCTCCCGCGCCTATCACAACAGCGTCATAATTCACCGGTTTCGTATACCTCGTAATCCTTCCAGATTGATTCCAGGCGGCTGAATGTGCTCTCAATGTCCGTTTTCAGCTTCGCTCCCACGGAGACGATAAGCGCGTTTATAAGGCTCATTGGCGCCACGAGCGAATCAAGGAAGGAGACCATGTTGCTTTTCGCGTACAGCAGCGTATCCGCCACGCCGACAAAGGGCGAGCTTTCGGCATCCGTTATGCCTATCACCGACGCTCCGGTGGATTTGGCAAACTTCATCGCCCGCAGGGTGCGCTTGGAGTAGCGCGGGTAGCTTATGCCGATAAACACGTCGCCCTGCTTTATGCGCATCATCTGCTCGTACACCTCGCTCACGGCAGTGTCATGAATGATGTACACATTTTCCAGCAGCAGGTTGAAATAAAAGCCTAAAAAATTTGCCAGACATGTTGAGGAGCGCATACCGACAATGTAGACATGCTTTGCGGAGATTATAGCGTCCACCGCCGCGTCAAAGCTCTCCCTGTCGCACTCGCTGAGCGTCAGCTCAAGCGTCTCCACGTCCGCATTTATAATCGAGCGTATCACGTTGTCGGTATTGAGCGTCTGGCGCGCGACCTCTATGCGCTGCACGGAGGTCAGGCGCGAGCGTATCATCTCCTGAAGCGCCTTTCTCATGCTGGGATAGCCGTCGTAGCCGAGCTCGGCGGCAAAACGCACCACCGTAGACTCGCTCACGCCCACGGTGTCGCCCAGGCGTCCCGCCGTCATGAATGCGGCCTTGTCGTAATTGTCCACAATATATTGGGCTATGCGCTTCTGACCCTTGGAAAAACCTCCGTTTTCATTTGCCAGAAGCGCCAGAATGTCTTTTTCCATCTCATTCCCTCAAAAAATATACTTCACCTGTGAGCAGGCAAAGTATATAATATCGTTCATGCTCAAAAAATGCAAGAGGATTTGCATTAAATACGCAAAAATTTAAGCATATTTAAGTGATTTTTCGGAAAACACGGCCTAAATGATTTTTTTCAGCAGTTCAATTTCATTTTCAGTAAGCAGCCGCCACTGCTTGGGGGCAAGCGTGCCGAGGCTCAGCGGTCCCTCGGACACTCTGCGCAGGCGGTGGACTCGAAGGCCCGCCGCATCACACATTTTTCTGACCTGACGGTTCAGGCCCTGACTTATCGTAATACGCAGAAGCTTCCGCCCGCCGAGGTCGCGCGCAAGCTCTACACGGGCCGGGCGTATTCTCTGCCCATCAATCACCAGCGCCGAGCGCAGGACCGGCAGCGCCGTGTCCATGCCGGCGCCGGATACCGTCGTCTCATACGTCTTTTCCACGCCGTGGGAGGGGTGGGTCAGGCGGTTTATAAGCTCGCCGTCGTCCGTCATAAGCAGCAGGCCCTCAGAGTCTATGTCCAGGCGCCCCACAGGCAAGACGCGCGCGTGCACATCCGCGACAAGCTCCGCGACGGTTTTTCTTCCGCGCTCGTCGCTCATCGTGGTGACATAGCCGCGCGGCTTGTTGAGCATTATGTACGTGTGAGCCTCTTTCGCGCGGATTGCTTTACCGTCAAGACAGACAAGGTCCGTGTCCGTGTCCGCGCTCATACCGAGCGCGGCCGTCTCTCCGTTTACCGTCACGCGTCCGGCCCTTATCAGCTCCTCCGCCGCACGGCGCGAGGCCAGGCCGGCGGAGGATATTATCTTTTGTAATCTTTGAAGCATAATGCATCTCCCGGAATCAGGCTCTCATCACCCCGCGGGATAGTACACGCCGTAGCTCGAAGCCATGTACCAGGCGCGCTTGAAGCGCTCCCAGGGCGTCAGCGGGATGCTGCCGTCTATAAACACCGTCTGCGAGTACAGCACCGGTATCACCTGCTCGTTTCCGTCCACGCTTATGTGGACCTCACCCGCGCGCTCGCCCGCCTTCACGGGTGCAAACACGAAGCTCGGCAGATACGTCTGCGTCGTCACCGTGCTGCCCGCCGGAACAACGAGGCCGCCAACCTCGGCTCTGAGCGAGACGTATTCGCTCGTTCCGGACACGACGCTGACGCGCGAGCTGTCCGCGCCCAAAGCCGGCACGAAGCGGTATTTGGCAAAGCACTCATCGTACATCGCCCTGTGGTCCTCCCAGTCCTTCGGGTCGGAGATGGTCACGCAGATAAGCTCCATGCCGTTTCTCTCGGCGCTGGAGACAAGAATACGCCCCGCGGCGTCCGTATAGCCGGTTTTGCCCCCCGTGCAGCCCTCACAGCTTGTCAGGAGCTTGTTGTGATTTTTATAGCCTACGCCGTTTATACTGCGCGAGACCGTAGAGAATATCTCCCGAAAGGTCTCGTTTTCCATCGCCGCGGCGGTTATCAGCGCCAGATCGCGCGCCGAGGAATAGTGCTCCGGCGCGTCCAGACCGTGGGGGTTTACGAAGTGGCTGTTTTGCAGGCCCAGCTCGGCGCACTTGTCGTTCATCAGCTTGGCAAACTGCTCCACGCCGCCGGCCACGTGTCCGGCCACGGCCAGAGCCGCGTCGTTCCCTGAGGCGAGCATCATGCCGTAAAGCAGGTCCTCAAGCGTATAGCTCTCCCCTGCTTTCAGATACATCGACGAGCCCTCGATTCCAGTATACTCCCTTTTTATGCTT
>CATJWA010000298.1 GCA_949744025.1 uncultured Eubacteriales bacterium | reverse complement strand
TATATCATATTACAGGAAAACGGCGCCGTCAATATTTGTGAAGATATTTTCCCGCATTTCCTCCTGGGTAATTGCGGTGATGACCTTTGCGCTTGGCACGTTTATTATGAACGCCTTTTCCGCGTCCATGGCCAGGATATTGGTTGCTCCCTTTGCCTGTGCGCGGGAAACGCTGCCGGCCAACTGGTCCATCAGGTCCGGCGTCACCTCGATGCCGCGCTCCTGCGCCCGGGAGATTGCGTGCTTTGAAAAAGCCACGCTCTGGGCCGGCTGTACGTCTTTCGCCAGCTCCTTCTGGAGCATCGCGCCGAACGTGCCCGAGCCCTCCCGCTGTACCTGCGGCCGAGCCGCTTCCGTGCGAAGCTGCGGTCCTGATACGCGCTGGATCATCTAATGTCACCTCGTTTTTTAATCAGGTTTCATCCGTGGGAATTCCCTGCTCTCCGGTATAGGTCTCGACTGTTTTTCCCTCGTCGGGGTCTTTGAGCAGGCCGTCTAAAAGTCCGCCCTCGAGCGGGTCAACCGTTCCGCTGCCGGCTTCAGTCTCAGTGCTGTTTTCGGCTTTGTTATCGGTATTGGTTCCATTCACCGCGCCGATACCGCTTACATTGGTCTTTTCGGATGTGTCGCCGGTGATGTTGCCGTTTTTGATATTGGAGACAAGCTTGTCAATTCTCGCGTTAGCCTCTTTTTCGAGCTTCTCCTGCTCCTCGTCCTTATCCGGCTCCCCCGGTTCCTCCGGCTCCTCGGGATCGGGCAGGCGTCCCACCGCCATTATCTGGCTGAGGGCATACATCTTGCCGTCCTCACAGAAGATGACCTGCTGTCCGTCGTAAACTCCGGTGCCGATAACCTTAAGCACTTCCTCATGCAGATTATTTTCGTCGTCCACGTAGCCTACGGTGACTTCCTTGCCGACGAGGGAGCTTGCGTAGCTCATTATGCTCGCGTCGGTCATATTGCTCAGGGCGGTTACCATCTGCATCTGGACAAGCTGGTTGAGCATTTCGCCGGTGTCCGCGGTGTCGTCTATGGTCTGATTCTGGAGCTGGACTACCATCAGGGTGAGGAAGTCCTCCATCTTCATCTCGGTGTTGCCCTCGCGGCTGGTGCTCTTTTTAGGGGTTATGCTTGATGCGCCGAGGGCGCCGGTGTCGGCCATAAAGCCGTTTGCCATATAGTCTCTCTCCTTTCCGTGTCAGATTGCCTCCACATCTGTGGGAATAAGTCCGAGGCGGAGCTGCTGCGCGAAATCGCGGCTGTGCTGCTCGTCACGGCGGCGGTGCTGCTGCTCCTGACCACTGTGGTCCTGTCCGTTATGGCCGTCGTAGTTTTGCTGGTTCTGGCCCTGCTGGCTCTCGCTCTGGCGCTGGACCTCGACCTCCACGGTCTGGTTCGAGCCTCTGCCCAAGAGTCCCTGCAAATCGGACGCGTGGCGCTCAAGCAGCCCGCGGGTCTCGCTGCTGTGGGCAGAGAGGGCAACCTTGAGTATACCGTCGGCACTGCGGCTTATCTCCACCGTCACGCTGCCGAGGTACTCGGGGGTCAGCTCAATGCGCACGCTCGACTCTCCGCTTTCAAGGGCCTGAAGCACGCGGTTGTCAACCTGCTGGGGCACGTCGGCCTTTTCGGCCTGCTCGGGCTGATAGGCTTCACCTACCTTTATCGGCGTGGACTCCACATCTCGGAAAAGCTGCTGGGGAGCCTGGTCCGCGTCAAGAAGCTTTGTCCCGGCGTCGCCCTCCTGAGAGTCGGCTCCGAGCTCCTTCGACGTCTGCCGGATAACCTTGCCGAACTGTCCGGCTACGGCATTTTCGAGCATCGCCGCGGGGCTGGTGTCCGCATCAGGCGCTGTCGCCTTAAGCATTGCCTCCAGCTTGGGGTCGGACACGTCTATCGGGTTTGGGTCAACCAGAAGCTGCTTAAGCTGCGCCTGCTGCCAGGGCTCCAAATCGGCGGTAGGGACCGCCTCAAACTCCTCGCCCGTGAACACCATAACCCACTCGCCGGGATTGTACACCGCGGTGGTCTCGCCGCTCTCCATGTCGATGCAGATATTCTGCCAGTTGGGCTGGAAAGCAAAGGTTCCGTGCTGCTCGAGCATCTTCTTAATCCGTGACAGAGCGTCCTCCTTCCCGACGGGGGCCTCTCCGGTCTTTTCGGTTGTCGGAGTGTCGGCCTTTGCGGGAGTCTGCGTGTCGGGCTTTTTTCCGGAGGCGGCCGCGGCCTTATCCATCAGCTTCTGAAAGTCATCGCCCGTGCCCTCGCTCTTTGAGCCCTGTGGCAGTCCGGTTTGCATCGCGGCGGCCTGAAGCAGAGTACCCACCGCATTTTTCACCTGTTCCATTGTCTTTTTCATCTCCTTTCTTAGATTATTTTTATATTCCAAACGGCGTTTCCGCCGGTTCGGACCGGTTCATCAAGCCGTGCTGCGGCTTCTGGCGGAGACAACAAACTCCTCGATAAAGATTTCCTCGCTCTTTTGCACCGCCTTCTGATAGAGGTCGAGCTTCTTGTCCTTGAGCTTTTCCAACGAGGAGGTTTCCTTCTTGGCCTCGATGACCTCTGTGCGCTTTTCCTCCTCTTTTTTTCTTATCAGCGCAAGCTGCTCGGTTTCCCTCTCAATGTCGGCCTCAAGTGCCCGAAGGCCGGACTGATACATAATCGCGTCGGTTATTGTCAGGCCCTCGGCCTTGCGGATGCAGTATTCCTCATTATATTCGCGGTAGCTGTTTTTGACCGCGTCGAGCTTTTCCTCCTGCTCGCGTACCTGCAAAAGAATCATGGCGTGCTCTCCCTGAAGCGCTTCGAGCGCCTGCTGCTTGAACGACAGCACCGAGTCAAGGGAGAATTTGAATTTCTTCATACCTGAGTCTGCTCCTGTACATTATTTGAGTATTTTTCCGAGCTGTGCAAGGCACTGCTCATACGAAAATGCCTCGTTGACATCCTGGGTAAGAAAATCGTTTACGGCGTCAATTTTCGACATGGCAAAGTCGAGCTTGCGGTTGCTGCCCGGCTTGTAGGCGCCTATGGCGATGAGGTCGGCGTTCTTTTCGTATACGCTCATTATATCGCGCAGGCGCGATGCGAGCTGCCGGTGCTCGGGTGAAACTATTTCCACCATCAGACGCGAGATACTCGCGCCGACGTCAATGGCCGGATAGTGGTTGCTGTTTGCAAGCGCGCGGGACAGGACTATATGTCCGTCAAGTATGCCGCGCACTGTGTCGGCTATGGGCTCGTTGGTATCGTCGCCTTCGACAAGGACGGTGTACACGCCGGTTATCGAGCCGGTTTTGAAATTGCCGCTGCGCTCGAGCAGCTTGGGCATTTCCGCGTACATCGACGGGGTGTAGCCTCTGGACACGGGCGGCTCTCCTATGGCAAGGCCAATCTCGCGCTGGGCCATGGCAAAGCGGGTCAGGGAATCCATCATCAGCAGCACGTCGTAGCCCATGTCGCGGAAATACTCGGCTATGCCCGTGGCGACAGAGGGGCACTTCATGCGCAGCATCGCCGGCTGGTCGGAGGTTGCCACAACGAGGATTGAACGTTTCATGCCCTCCTCGCCGAGGTCCTTCTGCACAAATTCCAGAACCTCTCGTCCTCGCTCGCCGACAAGGGCTATCACGTTTATGTCGGCGGTGACGTTCTTGGCTATCATGCCCATGAGCGTGCTCTTGCCGACGCCGGAGCCGGCGAAGATTCCGATACGCTGGCCCTTGCCGATGGTGATAAGGCCGTCAATGGCCTTTACGCCGAAGTGCATACGTTCTCTTATCGGCGGGCGCTGGAGCGGATTTATATATCCGCCTCCCACGCAGTAGGGCGTTCCGCCCTCGAAGGGGCCCTTGCCGTCAATCGGCTGGCCCATGGCGTTTATGATGCGGCCACGCAGGAACTCGCCCACCTGAAGCGTGAGCTGCGCGCCGGTATTGCGCACAAAATTGCCCGCGGAAATGCCGTTCATATCCGAGTAGGGCATGAGCAGAATATGGTCGTTCTTGAAGCCGACGACCTCCGCCGTTACCTGCCCTCCGGAGTCTCCGTTGTAGATGCGGCATATGTCGCCGACCGCCGCTCGTCCGCCCGAGGCCTCGATGGACATGCCCACGATATTCTCAATTTTCCCCGTCAGGCTGTACGCTTCCGCATTATAGACCTGACGGGCCATTTGCTGAAAAACTGAAGGCATTGCTCAACTCCCAAAGGCTTAGCATTTCAACGCTTACAGGCTTATGCTTATTCCCGAGGCGCTGTTGGCCGTATCCATTAATATGGTTCGCAGATTGTGCATCTGTGTGGCTGTGCTCGCGTCAATTATCTCGTCCGGCATTTCGATTATGCAGGTGCCGGATTCATCGTCGGCCATGGGGATTATTCGCACGCGGTCCGACAGTGCGGACAGCGCAGTGGTCAGCGAGGCCGGCATCTGAGTCAGGCGTTTGGCGTCGCACTCGGCTATATAGATATGCACCCATTCGCGGCGCTTGCGCTTGTCTATGGCGGTCTGTATCATGCGGCTTATTACGTCCGCGCTGCTTTTCAGGCTGATGCACACCACCTTTTCGGCAACTGCCATGGCCAAATCGCGCAGGTCCGGCACAAAGCTGTCCATGTGACGGTCCAGCTCGGCGCCCGCTTTTTCGAGAAAGTCATTTACCTCCTGCTCAAGCACCGCGGCCTGGAGCTCACGCTCGCGCGCGCCCTCCTCCATGGCCTTGCTCATACCGTGGGTATAGCCGTCGCGGTAGCCGTCCTCACTGGCCTTGGTGAACAGCTCCTGCGCCTTGAGCTCCGCGTCCAGCCGCGCTTTTTCCTTTATCTGCTCAGCCTGGGCGCGGGCTTCCTCGAGAATTTTGTCCGCCTGAATCTGGGCATAGCTGACGGGATTCGGCTCCGGTTCGGCCTCGGCCTGATCGGGCTGCTCGCTTTCCGCCTCGACATATGCCTCGTCAAGCATCTCAGGCGCGGCATCCTCCTCAAGCTCCGGCTCATTGTCCACCACAAGCTCCTCGGCGTTTGGAAAGCGGTAGCTCTCAACCGCCTTGGCGCGGGAAAAGGCTTTGAATACGTTAGGCAATTATATCGTCCTTTCCGCCCTTCAAGATGATGATTTCGCCCTTCTCCTCCAAATCGCGGATGATATCCACAATGCGCTGCTGGGCGTCCTCGACGTCCTTCATGCGGACATTGGTGGTAATCTCCAGGTCGTCCTTGATGTTCTGGACCATACGGCTGGACATGTTGTTGAACAGCTTGTTTGCAACCTGCTCGTTGACGGCCTTGAGAGCCAGAACAAGGTCTCTCGGGTCGCAGTCACGCACAAAGCGCTGTACGGAGCGGTCGTCCATGTTGATGATGTCCTCGAACACGAACATGCGCTTGCGTATCTCGTCGGCCAGCTCCTGGTCGTAGGTCGCAAGGCCGTCGAAGATG
>CATJWA010000297.1 GCA_949744025.1 uncultured Eubacteriales bacterium | reverse complement strand
CGCAGGTGCCGGGGCTGCCGATGCCCAGGGCGCGGATGTCTCCAGGCTCCAGGCCGGCGGCGCTCGCGGCCTCGCGGACCGTGCGGGCAATGTCGTCGAGCACCTCCGACGCAGGGCGTCTGGCAAGCGTGGGCGTGTGGGCCTGGGCGACTATATTGTGGTTTTCGTCTACGACGCCGACGTCGATATTGGTGCCGCCGAGGTCAACTCCTATTGTGTACATGGCAGTTCCTCCCCGTATGTTTTTATTATTTTAATGTATCTCTACGGCTTATAGCTCGAGCAGGTTCAGGCCCACGGCTTCGTCAAAGCGGCGGTTTACCTCGCCGTCCAGGACGTTTATCACCAGCTCGCAGGTGGCGCTCACCCGCGCGCGGTTGAGGTGGCCGCCGCAGGCCATGCCGCGGCGATTGTCCGCGCACATGTGGATATGGGCGTAATACTCCCCGTCCATGGTCGTTACCGTGCCGGAAAGGGAGGCTATCTCGTAGTCTCCGGCGAAGTCGTTTGACACGTATTCCCGCTTTTCCGGCAGGAACACGCCCACGGTGAAGCGGTCCACCGCGCCGATGGCGGACACGGACGCAAGCTTTATATTCTCGCGCAGGCAGACCTCGCGGAGCTGCCCGAGTATTTCCTCGCCCTTATCGACGCGGGCTATTACTGTGCTGCCGAAGCGTTTGTACTGCATTCCTGGGCCTCCTTTATTACTACGTTTTCATCGCCGAAGCGTTCCTTCAGCTCAGCCACGAGGGCGTCATGAATTATGCAGCGGGCGCTGCGCTGTTTTTTCAGGTCGGGGAAATAGGTCACAAGCGTGTCCTCGCCGGGGAACATGGTCAAAAGCAGCTCAAGGCGGCGCAGTCCGGCGGCGTTGGCGCTGCCGATGCGCACAAACAGCTTGCGCGGCCGCCCCTTCTCCCGTACGGGGGCCGAGGCCGCGGGCAGGGCCCCGAGGTCGGACAGCGGGCGTATGGTATCGACCATAACCTGCGCCTCCTTCTCGTCGCGCACGGAGATGCGGCCGGACACGACAAGCGCGGCGTTGTCGGCGATATATCCGCCGCCGGCGTCCAGAGCCTTCTGGAAGGCCAGCAGTTCCATGCTGCCGCTGTCGTCCTCAAGGGTTACATAGGCCATCATGGTATTGTTCTTCGTCGTTCTCTTTTTGAACGTGACCACCACGCCGGCGACGCTCACGCGCTGGCCGTCGGCAAAGCGGCGGGGGCCCTCGTCCGAGGCGAAGTCCGCCGTTATCGCGCCTATGGGCGAGACGCCGAGCTTAGCTATTTTTTCGCGGTATTCGTCCATGGGGTGGCCGCTCAGGTACAGGCCCGTCATCTCCCGCTCCATGGTCATCAGCTCGCGCTTTGTAAACTCCTCCACCTTCGGGAGAATCAGGGACTCGCCGGGGCGGCCGGCCTCCTCGTCCGCGCCGAAGCCGAACAGGTCAAGCTGGCCGGCGACGTTTTTGCGCCCGGCGGAGGCAATACCGTCTATCACAGAGCCGGAGGCCTGCAAAAGCGCTTTTCGCTTATAGCCGAGGCTGTCAAAGGCTCCCGCCTTTATCAGACTCTCCACCGCGCGGCGGTTGAGGTCACGGCCGAACATGCGAGCGCAGAACTCGTCAAAAGCGGTGAAGGGTCCGTTTTTTGAGCGCTCATCCACAAGCGTGCGGGCGAAGCCGCGGCCGACATTCTTCACCGCCGCGATGCCGAAGCGCAGGCCGTCGCCCGACACGGAGAAGTCCGGCTCGGACTCGTTTATGTCCGGAGGCAGCAGCCTTATGCCCAGCTCGCGGCACTCGGCAATATATTCGGCGACCTTGGCGCTGTTGTCCAGCACCGAGGTGATAAGCGCGGCCATATACTCATGCGGGTAGTGGCATTTCATGTACGCGGTGCGGTAGGCCACTATGGCGTAGGCCACGGCGTGGGCCTTGTTGAAGGCGTAGTTGGCAAAGTCCAAAATTTCGTCGTATATGCTGCCGGCCACGTCCTCGCTCACGCCGTTTTTTACCGCGCCGGGGATGCCGCGCTCGGGGTCGCCGTGGATAAAGGTTTGACGCTCTTTGACTATTTCCTTTTCCTTCTTCTTGCTCATGGCCCGGCGTATCATGTCCGCCTGGCCCAGAGAAAAGCCGGCCATGCGGCGGAAAATCTCGATTACCTGCTCCTGGTAGACTATGCAGCCGTAGGTGACGGAGAGAATGTCCCGCAGCATGGGGTGCTTGTAGCTTATGCGCTCGGGGTTATTGGAGCACTCAAGAAAGCGGGGGATGCTGTCCATGGGGCCAGGGCGGTAGAGGGCTATGATAGCGGTGATATCCTCGATGCTCTTTGGCTTGAGGCCCGTGCACACGCCGGTCATGCCCGTGCTTTCAAGCTGGAACACGCCGGAGGTTCTCCCCGCGGTGAGCATGTCGAAGGTGGCCTTGTCGTCCTCGGGCTCGCTTTCGATGGCAAAGTCCGGATTTGTCCTGCGTACAAGGCGCTGGGCGTCGTCAAGGACCGTGAGGTTGCGAAGGCCCAGAAAGTCCATTTTCAGCAGGCCCAGCTCCTCAAGCGTCGTCATCTGGTACTGGGTGACAACGCTCTCGTCGTTCTTCGACAGAGGCACGTACTCGTACACCGGGCGCTTGGTTATCACCACGCCGGCGGCGTGGGTCGAGGCGTGGCGGGGCATTCCCTCAAGGGCGCGGGCCGTGTCGATAAGCTGCTTTATCCGCTCGTCGCTCTCGTACATCTCGCGCAGCTGCTTTGAGAGCTTGAGAGACTCGTCTATGGTGATATGCAGCGCGTTGGGCACCTGCTTGGCGACCGCGTCCGTATCCGCGTAGCTCACGGCCATGACGCGGCCGACGTCGCGTATCGCGTTTTTCGCGGCCATGGTGCCGAAGGTGACTATCTGGGAGACGTGGTCGGCGCCGTACTTGCGGTTTACGTAGTCTATGACCTCGCCGCGGCGGCGGATGCAGAAGTCAATGTCGATGTCAGGCATGGATACGCGCTCGGGGTTCAAAAAGCGCTCAAAGTACAGGCTGTATTTTATCGGGTCCACGTCCGTTATTCCAAGACAGTAGCTGACCACGCTGCCGGCGGCGGAGCCGCGGCCCGGGCCGACGGGGATGCCGCGGCCTTTCGCATAGCCGATGAAGTCGGACACGATAAGAAAGTAGTCCACAAAGCCCATGCGCTTTATCATCGCCAGCTCATAGTCAAGCTGCTCATGCACCTCGGGGGAGTTGGGGAAACGTTTTTTAAAACCGGCCTCGCACAGCCCTCTCAGATATTCAAAGCTGTCGGTCTGGCCCTCGGGCAGAGCGAACTCTGGCAGGTGGTAGTTGCCGAACTCGAAGTCAAAATTGCATTTCTCGGCAATTTTGACGGTGTTTTCCAGCGCGTCGGGACGGTCGGGGAGCAGCGAGGCCATCTCCTGCTCGCTCTTGAGATAGAACTCCTGGCCCTGAAAGCGCATACGGCGCTCGTCGTCAAGGGTTTTGCCGGTCTGGATGCACAGCAGCACGTCCTGATTTTTCGCGTCCTCTTTTTTGATGTAGTGCGCGTCGTTGGTGAGGACTATCGGAATGCCCGTGTCGTCGGACAGGCGCAGCAGGCCGTTCATGGCGCGCTTTTCCTCGACGATGCCGTGGTCCTGGACCTCGAGATAAAAATCGTCGCCGAACAGAGCGCGCAGCTCCATGGCCTTTTCCCGCGCGGCCTTATACTCGTTGTTTATCAGCTTTTGGGGAATGTATCCGGCCAGACAGCCGGACAGGCAGACCAGACCCTCGGCGTGCTCGCGCAGGAGCGGCCAGTCAATCCGGGGCTTGACGTAAAAGCCCTCGGTGAAGGCGGTGCTGACAAGACAGCAGAGATTTTTGTAGCCAGTCTCATTCCTGCACAGCAGGAGTAAATGGCTGTAATTATCGTCTACGCCGTGCTCGCGGCCGTGGAGGTCGCCGGGGGCAACATAGACCTCGCAGCCGATTATGGGCTTTACCCCCGCGGCCTTCGCGGCCTTGTAAAAGGCCACGGCGCCGTACATAACGCCGTGGTCGGTTATCGCGACGGCCCGCTGGCCGAGCCGCGCGGCCTCGGAGGCGAGGCGGTCTATGCGGCAGGCCCCGTCAAGCAGGCTGTATTCGCTATGGACATGCAGATGTACAAACGACATACTCATTCCACCTCGTAGCTCATCAGTTTTCTCAGCCGGTGATTTATGCAGCTCTTGCTCACCGGCGGGCTGGACAGCAGCGCCAAGTCCGCAAGGCTGGCCTCCGGGTTTGCAATGCGCAGCATCGCCGCCTGCTGAAGGTCGGCCGGCAGGTTTTCTATGCCCACCTCACGCTCAAGGGTGCGTATCTTCTCAAGCTGCGCCTGCGCGGCGGACACTATTTTATCAGCATTGGCGCTGTCGCAGTTGACGCGGCGGTTTACTGCGTTGCGCATATCCTTTTCCACCTTGGCGCTCATCAGCTCCATGGCCGAGTTTGTCGCGCCTATGGTGGTCAAAAAGTCCTCAATCGCGCCGGACTGTTTAAAATATGTAATCCGGTGTGCGCCCCGCGCCGCCTCCTTGGGCTCGAAGCCCATCTCCCGCAGCAGGGCGTACAGCTCCCTCGACACGCTTGTATGCTCGGTCACCAGCTCAAGGTGACAGCGAAGCGCCGGGTCCGTCACGCTCCCTCCGGCCAAAAACACTCCGCGCAGGAAAGCGCAGCGGCAGCAGTCCTCCTCAAGCACGCCGAGATTTATGTGGTGCGAGAGCGTGCTGCGCCAGTCGTAGCCGTAGCAGTCGAACACCGCGGCAATCTTCTCCGGAGACGTGACGGAAAAAACCGCTCTGCCGCCGCCGGAGGGCTCTGCCGCCGAGTCAAAGCTCAGGCCAAAGGCACGGCGGAAAAGCTTTGGCAGCCTCGCGGCAAATTCCGCGCTGCCGGTTATTATCTTTATCTCGCGAAAGGAGAAGGTGTTGGCATACAGCAAAGCCCCGTACGCCTCCGAGCGCGCGCAGCAGGAGCGCGAAAGCGACGCGCGGCACAGCTCAGATTTTACGTTTGATGAAAAGGACACGGCTTGGGCTCCTTACCTGTCGATATCACGGTTGTTGTTTTCCGCGCTCTGGCCGAGCTGCTCTATATGCTCGGTCAGCGCTCTCGCCACGGCCACGGAGCGGTGATGGCCGCCGGTGCAGCCTATGGCGATGGTCAGCGTGCGCTTGCCCTCCTCAATATAATGCGGGATGAGAAAGTCCACCAGACTGCACAGCAGCTCTAAAAACTCACGCGCCGAGGCGTGCTCGAATATGAAGTCGTACACTTCCCTGTCCAGCCCCGTTTTGCGGCGCATGGAATCCACGTAGTACGGGTTCGGCAGAAAGCGCACGTCAAAGACCATATCCGCCTCGATGGGCACGCCGTGCTTGAAGCCGAAGGACATCACGTTCACCGAAAGCTGCCGGTCCGACGGCTCGCCGACAAAAAGGCGGTAAATTTCCGCCTGGAGCATGCCAAGGGTGAGATTGGTCGTGTCAATCACATAGTCCGCACACTCCCGCAGGCGGGCAAGAAGCTCCTTTTCCTTCCGCACCGCGTCCTCAATCGAGCCGGTGCGCGCCTGGAGCGGGTGGGGGCGGCGCGTCTCCTTGTAGCGCCGGACTATAGCCGGCAGCTCCGCCTCCACAAAGAGTATGCGGTAGTCGCAGCCGAGCTCACGCAGCCTGTCCAGAGAGTCAAAAATCTCTCCGAAGCCGGCGCGGTCGCGCGCGTCGGTCACCACAGCCACGTGCTCGTAGCGGCTGCCCGCTCCGATATAAAATTCTGCCAGCCGCGGCAGCATCGCCGCGGGGACATTATCCATGCAGAAGTAGTCCAAATCCTCCAGCACGTCCGCCGCGCGGCTCTTTCCCGCGCCGGACATGCCGGATATTATCAGAAGTTCCATAAATCCTCCGGATTCAAATGAGAAGGCAAAGCCCTGCGAGGCGGCGCCTCAGCAATTAACAGCTACGACGTAGTATTTTCACCTCGGGCTCAAGCTCGACGCCGTATTTGTCCAAAACGGTTTTCTGTACGTGCTCCATGACAGCGATAACGTCGGCAAAGTTTGCGCCGCCCGTGTTTACCACAAAACCGGCGTGCTTTTCCGACACCGCCGCGCCGCCCGTTTGAAAACCCTTCAGGCCCGCGCCGTCTATCATCGCCGCCGCGTAGCCCGTTGCCGGGCGCTTGAATGTGCTGCCGGCGGAGGGCTTATCCAGCGGCTGGCTGCCGGCGCGCTTTTCCGCCAGAGAGCGCATACGCCGCTCAATCTCCTCCCCGTCGCCGCGCGTCAGGCTCAGGGCGGCGGAGAGTATCACTCCGCCGCACTCGGCGAAGCGGCTGCGGCGATAGGAGAAGCTCAGCTCACCGCCGGAGTAGGTTCGGATTTCGCCGTCGGGGTCAAGGGCGCGGACCGAGACGACAACATCCTTCATCTCCCCGCCGTAGGCTCCCGCGTTCATCATCACCGCGCCGCCGAGGCTGCCGGGTATGCCGTGGGCAAACTCAAGGCCCGTCAGTCCGCTGAGTCGGGCCAACACTGCTAAGCGGGAGAGAGAAATACCTGCCTGCGCGAAAAGCTCCGTCCCCTCAGCCCGGGCCGAGGCAAAGCCGTCGCCTAACTTAATCACGACGCCGTCAAGCCCCTCGTCACAGACCAGCAGATTGGTCCCGCGCCCGATAACCGTCCAGGGCACCTTTCCGCTTTGCAGAAGCGAAACCAGCTCCGTCAGCTCCTCCTCGCTCCCCGGCTGGGCGAAAACGTCCGCCGG
>CATJWA010000296.1 GCA_949744025.1 uncultured Eubacteriales bacterium | reverse complement strand
GCCGCGCTGTGCGCCATATGGTTCTGGCCCGGAACAACCGGCACCCTTTACGAGCTCTCAGGCGCCATGCACGGACAGCTGGAGGACAGCTTCGGCTCATCGCGCATACTCATATGGCGCAGCGTCCTCGCCCTCGTACCCGAAAGGCCCCTTCTCGGCGGCGGCCCCGGCACCCTCGCGCTTCGGCTCGAGATGTCCTTCTCCCGCTATGTTCCGGAGACCGGACAAACCCTCAGCAGCTTTGTCGATAACGCCCACAACGAGTATCTGCGCCTGCTTGCCGACACCGGAGCCCTCGGACTGCTGTCCTATCTGGCGCTGCTGCTGTGCGCGTTCGCGCGCTGTCTGCGCCGTCGAGGCGTCCGGCCGGTAAGCTCCGCCCTGCTGCTGAGCCTTGTGTGCTATTGTATCCAGGATTTTTTCGGCCTCGGCCTGTGCCTGGTCTCGCCGCTGTTCTGGATTTTACTCGGTCTGTCTCAGGCCGCTCCTTTGGGCGGCGCTGACACAGGCTGGGGCAATACACCCTTTCAACCGGAGGACTGAATGGATAAGAAGAAAAGAAAGCTGTACATATCCGCGGCGGCGCTTCTGCTGCTGCTGATTGTGCTGATAATCACGCTGATTTACAGCGTCCGTCCCCGCGCCGAGCCGCAGGAAACGCCGGCTCCGGAGCCGACAGCGGCCGCGTCTGCCGCTCCCCGTCCGACGCCGTCGCCGGCCGCATCGCCCACGCCGCCGCCTGACACCGCCGGACCCGAAATTCCGGCCATAACCCCGCCGGCCGTCACGGCCGTGAATCCCGCGTCCGGCTCGGACATAGTGCTCATAACGGCAGCACCATCCACAAACACCGACATAAACGTCCCCGAAAACGGGGACAGCGGAGGAAGCAATGGACAGTGAACTGATATTGGAAAAAAACAGACGCCAGGCCGTGCCGGACATTCTCAAATGCCTCGGCTGCATCTGCGTCATAGTCATACATACCGCCTCCCAGAGCATGAGCGAGCTTTATATTTACTCGTTCAACTGGGTGTGCGCCGTGCTCTGGGGCTGTCTGTGCCGCCCCGCCGTGCCCGTGTTCTTCATGGTCACCGGCGCGCTGCTGCTCGACCCGAAAAAGAAGCTGAGCGTCTGGCGCATATATGAGCGCTATTTTCTGCGCATCCTGCTGTGCCTGCTGGTCTGGGCCTTTGCCTATCAGCTCTATTTTATCGCCGGCTACTGGATACTCTACCGCCAGTTTGACCCCTCCTGGTTCGTGGACGCGGTCAAGAGCGTGCTGACCTTTGACCACCACCTGCATCTGTACTACCTGCAAATCCTGCTGGTGTTTTACATCTTCCTGCCGCTCCTGCGCGTTTTCGCCGCCAACGCGGACCGGAACACACAGCGCTATGTGCTCATTGCTTGGTTCGTGCTGGGCATCGTTTTCCCCTTCCTGTACAAATTTCAGCCCTTCTCGGGCATTGACGGCATCCCCGCGGAGTATCCCATGTCCATGACCTACGCCTCCTTCGGCTACGCGCTCATGGGCTGGTATATGCGCACCTCGGATATCAGGCGGGGCGACCTCGGCCGCTGGCTGGCGGTGTTTATCACGGGCTTTGCGCTGGTTTTCGGCGTCACCGTGGCGGTGTCGATGGTGCAGGGCCGGCTGTATCAGGACTTTCTGGACGGCTTCACGCCCGGCGTGGCGCTTATGGCCATCGGGGCTTACGGCAGCGTCTCGGCCCTGTTCTCCGAGCGCGACAGCGCCGCCATGCCGAAGGTGCTCTGGCTGTCAAGGGCCTCCTTCTGCGTGTATCTGGTACACCACTTTTTCGTCATGCTTCTGCGCACCTACCTGTACAGGGCCTACACCTGGTTCTGCCTGCTCGTAATTCCCGCGCAGGCCGCCGTTGTGCTCGGCGCGAGCCTGCTGGTGTATGTGATTCTCAAAAAAATTCCATGGGTAAAGGACCATCTGATTTGATAAAAAAGCCGAAAGGGACCGCGAAAACGGTCCCTTTCGGCTTTTTTTATTTTTTGTTGCATAAGTTGCTGCTATAAAAGGCGGGTTGGGGGCCTATGGGTGAAAGAGGTATTCAGCGCCGGCGGTTTGGCACGCTCAGCGCATAAACGCTCCCGCTGAGTTGAGCACCGAGGCCGAGTATAGAAACAGCACGTCGCAGTCCCCGTCAAACTCCACAAGCCTGCCGAGAAGCGAGGGCGAGACATAGCGGATGTCAACCAACAGCACCTGCGAATACTCGCCCAGCAGCAGCGGCGCAATCGAGCTGCCGAAGGAATCGCGAAACAGCACAAGCTGCCGGCCGTTAGTCTGCTCCGGATTGTCTATACGCAGCAGAGCCGCCGCGCCCTGCAAAAACACGTCGTAGGGGTCGATATTTCCGAAATTCACCTCGTCGTACACACCGGAGGTTTTATTCGTCTCAAAATTGTACACCTGCGCCGCGTCCGTTACCGCGTCGGTCAGATACGCAAGCGTGTCGGCCTTCCCGCCCAGAGCCGCCTGACCGTAGTAGGCGCCGTAAAAGTGGTACAGCTCGTGTCGGACAAAGTCCCTGTCCGATGCCGCTCCGCAGCCCATGGACTCAAGCAGCGCGTCCGCGCAGGAGATTACCTCCGGCTGGGACCAGTGGGGGTCAGTCAGGTAGTAGTCGTCCAGCTCCAGCGTATACGTCAGGTCGATTTCAGTTATTCCGGCGTCAATTCCGTCCTCCACGCGCCCGAGCAGCGCGCCGAAGTCCAGGCAGGGATAGCCGTTCTCATGCGCGGCGTAGTGGCTCTTGTCGGGTATCACAGCCCAGTAGGCCCGCGCGTCCGTGCCGGCAAAATACTGAGAGTACACGGCGTTTATCCGGCCCACGGCATTGTCCACGGCATCCGCGCTCAGCCCGCCGTCAAGCTTGTAAAGCCCGTCTCCCACGCGGTAATAGCCGCCGTTGTCCCGCTGGCGCAGGACTCCGGTCCGCCACAGGGCGCTGACTCGGCGGAAGCCGTCCCGCGCGGGGTACTGGTCGAGCAGGTAATCCTCAAGGTACGCGAAATATTTTTGCAGGCCGTAGTCCTCGCGCCCCGCCTTTTTCACGGCGTAGCTCTCAAGCTGGGTAAGCCGGCGGCGCTCGCTGTGCGAGGTTTCCGCGTCCGGCAGCAGGGCTGAGAGCAGGGGCAGCGCGCACAGGAGCAGGAAGAACACAGCCAGCACGGCGATATTTTTTGCTTTCATCTATGTCCCCTCCTTCTCATATTAAAATTTGTTAAAAAACTTTAGTTTTTTATAGTGCCATAGGCGCGTCAAATTTTTATGGAACGGCACGACGCGCTTTGCGCGGCGTAAGCGTGCAAAGCACGCGGGATTTTCAATTAAAGCATTTAATTGAAAATCAGTGTCAGAATCTGAAATACAGAAACGGGTTGAACGAGCCGTCCACGATTCCGCCTGTCACCAGCACGAGCAATGTCAGGCAGCCCAGGGGCTCCGCCACGCACAGCAGGCACTCACCCGCGCGCGAGGCATGCAGCTTTTCCCCAAGAATTTTCACAAGCGGAGTGGACAGCACGGCGGCGAGCAGGAGAGTGAAGCCGTAGCTGCGCAGCAGGTACAGGCTCTGCGTGTCCGCCGCGCCAGCGGTGCCGAGGCCGAACATGCCGGCGAGAGACGTCAGGGCCGCGGTCATGTCGTTAGCGTTGAAGATGACGAAGCTCAGGTTGACGAAAAACAGCACGTAGACGCTCCGCAGTGCCGCCGGAGCGCGGCGCAGGGCCGCACCGAAGTCGCTCTTTTCCAGCAGCAGAAGCAGGGCGAACATCACTCCCCAGACGATGAAATTCCACTGGGCCCCGTGCCAGAAGCCGGTCAGCAGCCAGACAACCAGCACGTTGCGGAACCATTTGATTTTGGACACGCGGTTTCCGCCGAGGGGGATGTACACATAGTCGCGGAACCAGAAGCCCAGCGAAATGTGCCAGCGCCGCCAGAACTCGCTGATGCTCCGGGAGATATAGGGGTAGTCAAAGTTTTCACGGAAGTGGAAGCCAAAAATTCTCCCCAAGCCGATGGCCATGTCGCTGTAGCCTGAGAAGTCGAAGTAGATTTGCAGGGTGAAGGCTATGCTTTTGAGCCAGTACAGCAGCACCGTCGGCTCTCCCGCCGCCTCGCCAAGCTGGGCGCGGGCATTGGCGATGAGCACCTTTTTTCCCAGTCCGACGCAGAAGCGGCGCACGCCGCAGGCCGCCTCGTCAAGGCTGTGGCGGCGGTTCTCCAGCTCGTCCTGCACGGTCTGATAGCGCACAATGGGCCCCGCGATGAGCTGCGGGAACAGCGTGACGTACATGAAGAAATCCAGAGGATTTTTCTGCACCTCTACCTCGCCGCGGTAGACGTCCACGGCGTAGGAGAGAATCTGGAAGGTGTAAAAGCTGATGCCGATGGGCATGACAAGGCCCGTCAGGGGCAGGCCCGCGCCGGTCAGGGCGTTGACGTTGGAGATGAAGAAGTCGCTGTACTTGAAAACGAGCAGCGCTCCTACGCTCACGGCGACACAGCTTGCCAGCAGGGCCCTCTCCCCTCCCCTGCCCGCGCGCCGGCGGCGGTCGATAAGCAGGGCGTGCAGCCAGCCGGAGAGGGCCGAGAGCAGCATCACTACGATGTACACCGGCTCGCCCCAGAAGTAAAATACCAGGCTGGCGGCAAGAAGGACGATATTTTTTCCCCTGCCCGGCACCGCGAAATACAGCAGCAGCGTCAGGGGGAGAAAGTAATTGAGAAAGGTTATGCTTGGAAACAGCATAAAATCAACTCCATGTGTCAGATAAGCGGCCCCTGAAAGGGCCGCTTAGCGCGTGTTGAAAGAAGCCTCGCAGATATTAGAATTTGTTAGCGGCTTTGCTGCTTACAAATTCTTTATGCAGAGCTGTTCGCGGCGCACGCCGTGAATGAAATTAAGTCGTTTTTTTTCGGCGGCGTGTACGTCGAAAAAAACACTTTGCGCGGAGCGAGCGTCGGCTTGGTTTTCGCTCTCCGCTTTGCGGAGGGCGAAACCAACAAAGGCGCGAAGCGCGGCGAATTCCCCTCAAAATGAAAGTCGTTTCACGGCTTTCATTTTGCTTCCATTACCTGCGTGAACGCCGCGGTGAGAGCATTGGCGCTGTCGGCGTCGCTCATGATGAACATGACCGTATTGCCGGACACAAGCGCCTCAACGGTATCGGCACAGACGCAAATCCATTTGGCGGGGTCGGCGTTGGCCTTTATGTCGTCGGCAAATGCCTGGGCGTCGGCGCCGTCGGGCAGGCGGAAGATAACCATCACGAAGGCTATCGAGCCCATCATCGGTCCGTAGCCGAGCGCCTCGGTAAACTCGCCTGCAAAGCCCTCGTAGCCTATGACATAGGGCGCGTCCTCCTTCGACACCGCGTAGGACTCAAAGAAGGGGCCGCCGTCAAACTCCGACACCTCGACCATCTTGTCCACTATCTCCTGAAGGGAGAGACTGCCGGTATCCGGTGCGGGCGCGGGAGTGGGGTCCGGTGC
>CATJWA010000295.1 GCA_949744025.1 uncultured Eubacteriales bacterium | reverse complement strand
GTCAAGGCTCAGCAGGAGCTGACGCACCGCCGCCTCGGCCGCGCTGTCCGCGCTCTGCGCGCTGACAAAGCTGCGGCTGACAAGGTGCTCGCCGCTCCCGTCCGGCACAAACAGCTTTATTATCCGCTCGCAGGGACCGTACTGCGCGTCTGCCAGCTCTGCGGACTCGGCACGCAGCCCCGTCTGGACCGTTTTCCCCGCACAGCTTATGTCTACGGCCGTCACCTCGTCGAGTCGGCAGAAGGTGTATACCAGCGCATAGTCGCACAGCGTTCTTTCCACACCGTTAAGACGGCTGTACTCCGGAGACATGTCCGCCTGCGCCCTGCCGTTTTCAATACGGCAGGACAGCAGCTTCACATCCTCGGGAAAAACCCGCTCAAGCGTCTCGCTCCCCGGCTCAGAGTTAAGGCAGCGCACAAGGCAGTCCACCTCGCTCTCTCCCTCTCCGGGCAAAACCAGCTGCGCGTACAGGGCCCTGTTGTCCTCCCCATTGTGTGCGGTGCGCAGGCGGTAGACATACACACCCACGCCCTCCGAGACGCCGGAGCGCAGCAGGCAGCCGCTAAGCAGCGCCAGCAGCGCACATGCCGCGCAAAACGGCGCGATGCGCTTAAGCTTCATCACTTTCCGCCTCCTCTCCGGCGGATGGGAAGCTGACGACAAAGCGCGTCCCCACCGTCTCGCGCCGGTGCGCGGAAATCGTGCCGCCGTTCTGCTCCACCGCTCCCTTGACTATTGCCAGTCCCAGGCCGCTGCCGCCGACATCGCTGCTTCGCGCCTTGTCCACCCGGTAAAAACGCGAAAAGATGTGCGGCAGGTCCTCCTCGGGTATACCGATTCCCGTATCCTCCACCGTCAGCTTCACCATTCCGTCCTCATCGTGCAGACGCAGAAATACGTTTCCTCCGAAGCTGTTGTATTTCAGTGCGTTTTCCGCTAAATTGAAAATTATCTGATGTATATCGTCCCGCGAGGCCGCCACCACGCAGCCCTCGTCCATCTCTGAGAAAATGGTGATGTTGCGTGCCTGAGCCAACGGCGTGAGCATGTGTACGGTTTTCTCCGCCACACGCTTTACGTTCACACGCTCGCGCTGGGTCTGCACGCCGCTGTCCATTCTCGTCAGACGCATGAGCTTTTCCGTCATACGCTGAAGCCGTTCGGCCTCGGTGCCGATATCGCCGACGAACTCGCGCATTGTGCCCTCGTCCATATTTTCACTCTGCGCGATGCTGTCGGACAGCAGGCGGATTGACGCCAGCGGCGTTCGCAGCTCGTGGGATGCGTCCGAGACAAAGCGGCGGCGCAGCTCCTCCGTACTCTGAAGGCGCTGTGTCATGTCGTTGAACTCCCGGGCAAGCTCCGCCACCTCGTCGCGCCCGCGGGGCGTGATTCTGTAATCGTAGTCCCCCTCACGCACTATGCGCATAGCCCTGACCAGGTCCGTTATGCGCCCTGTCAGCGCCTTTGTAAAAACGTACACGGCCAGCAGAGCCAGCAGAGCCGCGATTATCGAGATGCTGCGCAGCCGGGCCTGAATATCCCTGATAAATGCGGCCTGTATGCCGTCATACTCGTACAGGTACACGCAGCCGATAATTTCCCCCGCGCTGACAACCGGCGAAGCCGCGCGGCTGCGGAAGGAGCTGCCGTCATAGCTGCAGAAAAACTGCACCTGTCCGCGCAGCGCGCCGACTATCTCGGAAAAAAGCGCGTACCGGCCCAAGCTGCTGTCCGTCCTCGCCGTGTCATAAAGCGTCATGGCGTCCGCATCTGTTACAATCACGCGGTCAAAGGAATTTATGTCCACAAGCTCCATAACCTGCATGACATTCTCGCCGCTGAGGCTCTCCAGCGCTGAGAGAGACGAGGCCATAACCGTAGCCTGACTGAGCATCATGCTCTGCTTGGTGGAGAACACCGCGTCGCGCGAGCTTATAGTCGGGTATGTGTTCAAAAGCCCCGTCATGAGCGCAATGAACAGAAAGTAGATGATAAAAAACGTAAGCTGCACGCTGTATTTGATTTTTCCGTTCTGGTCCTTTTTCAGCATTTCCGGCCCTTATCCCTTGAAAAAATAGCCCACTCCCCATTTGGTGAAAATGTATTCCGGGTTTGCCGGGTCGCGCTCAAGCTTTTCGCGCAGGCGCCTGATATGCACGTCCACGGTGCGTATGTCGCCCTGATAGTCAAAGCCCCAGACCAGATCCAGCAGGCTCTCGCGGCTGTATACCTTACCGGGATTTTTCATAAGCATCTCGGCAAGGTCAAATTCGCGCGCGGTCAGCTCAACCTCCACGCCGTCGCGGAAAGCGGCGCGGCGCTCGGTGTCCAGCATCAGGCCGTCCTTTACCAGCCTTGCTCCGTCCTCCGCCGCTCCCTGACTCTGCATGGAGCTGCGCCTGAGCAGCGCGCGCACCCTGGCCTTGAGCTCGAGTATGTTAAATGGCTTTGTAATATAGTCGTCCGCGCCGTACTCAAAGCCTATTAGCTTGTCCGTGTCCTCGCTCTTGGCCGTGAGCATGATTATCGGCACGGTGGAGGTGCCGCGTATTGCCATGCAGGCCTCAAGCCCGTCCATCTTCGGCATCATCAGGTCAAGTATTATAAGGTCATAGCCTCCTCTGGCCGCCAGCTCCACGGCCGCTTCTCCGTCATAGGCCGTATCCACCTGATAGCCCTCGTTTTCAAGGTTGAATTTTATTCCCTTAACAAGCAGCTTTTCGTCGTCAACAACAAGTATTTTCAATATATACCCTCCCGTAATCGTGCTTTATACAACTATGTCCGCGCAGATTCTGCTGTAAATCCCGTCGCCTATTCCCGGCACGAGAGTGATGTCCTGCGGGCGTTCAAAGTTTCCGTTTTCCTCGCGGTAATCAATTATGCGCGCCGCCAGCTTTTCCCCTATACCGTCAAGCGTCGTCAGCAGCTCGGCATCGGCAGTGTTTATGTTCACAGGTATCCTGACTTCATTATTCAATGACATATCAGGTGCGTCAGTAGGTGCGTCATTAGTCTCGACGGCACTGTCGAGCGGCCGTCTTTCCACCTCGGTGCTTATATACAGCTCCTCCCTGCCTCCGTCCCGTCCGGCGCGAAGGCCTATGGAAAACACCAGGAACAGCGCCGTGAGCAGTATTGCAAATTTCTCTGTTTTTGTCAGCTTCATACACCGTATTCTCCGCGCCTGACGGCTCAAATTGGCCGCATCCATTATTTTTAGTTGCATTTTCTGCAAATTATTCGTATAATAGGGGTTGCCCTTGCGCCGTGCGGCGCCTTTTCTCGTGCCGCTTATTAAACTATACCATAAATTTCGGGAGAATAACATGAAAAAATTAAAGTTTCTTCCTTTCATTTTAATAATCTGCCTGTTCGCCGGCTCCACGCTGGCCTGTCCGGCCCTTGCGCTGGACGCTCCGGATGTGCTCTCGCGCAACGCGATTGTTATAGACATGTCCACTGGCGAGGCCTTTTACAGCCTCAACGCCGACCAGAAGGTCTACCCCGCGTCCACCACGAAAATTATGACAGTGCTTCTTGCGGTAGAGGCCATTGAGGACGGCCGCGCCTCCGCTTATGACGAGGTAACCGCCAGCTCCAACATGACCTACGACCTGCTTGCCGACGGCAGCAGCGCGGGCATAATCGTCGGCGAGACTATGACGCTGGAAAATCTGCTCTACTGCGCGATGCTCTCGTCAGGCAACGACGCGTGCAACGTCATTGCCGAGCACCTCGGCGGAACCATCTCCGATTTCATCGATACCATGAACGCACGGGCCTCCGAGCTTGGCTGTGTAAACACACATTTTGCCAATACCCACGGCCTGCCGGACGAAAACCATTACACCACACCCGAGGACTTTGTCCTGCTCGCCTCAGAAGCCGCACAGCATGAGCTGTTCATGCAGATAGCCAACTCCCCCACGGCTACCATCCCCGCCACAAACTTCAGCGCCCCGCGCGAGCTGAACAACTCCAACGCGCTCATATGCGCCGACTCGATATACGGCGACGGGCGCTATGTCTATCAGTACGCCTCGGGCATAAAAACCGGCTTCACCTCCGACGCCGGCTACTGCCTTATCTCCACGGCCTCAAACGGCGAGATTGACCTTTTAGCGGCCGTATTCGGCGGCTATACCTACCCCGGTGAGGACGGCGGCACACATTACACGCACTTCGAGGATTCCATAACGCTCTACGACTGGGTGTTTGACAACTTCAGCTATCAGGAAGTGCTCAAATCCACAGACTCGGTAACCTCCGTGCCCGTGACCATGGGCGCTGATGCCGAGAGCGTAAGCTTGCGTCCGCAGACCTCACTGACCTCGCTGCTGCCGAATGACTGCAATCTCTCCTCCTTTGAGCGCCAGATAACCGTGTACGATCTGGCCGAGGGCGAGAGCCTGACAGCCCCCATAGCTGCCGGCGAAGTGCTCGGCGAGGTCACTGTCTCCTATGACGGGGTCAATTACGGCACCGTCAAGCTCGTGGCTGCCTCCGGCATTGACCTGTCGCGTATGCAGTACATAAAAACCCAGATAGGCGAAACCCTGCACAGCACTCCGGCAAAGATTATAATCGCCGTGCTGGCACTGTTCATCGCGGCCTACCTCTTTCTTGTGATACGTTACCGTATTTTGCATATGCGTCACAAAAAGGCCGTGCGCGAGGCCAGAATACAGCGTGAGAACCGTATGCGCGCGCAGGAGCAGTCCGAGCCGACACATATTCAGCCCCCCGTTCCCGACGACCTTGCGCCAGTGGACGGCGATGCCCCTCCTGAACCTGCCGCGCCGGCAATAAGCTATTTCACCGAAAACGGACCCGTTCCCGAACAGCCCTCCGTCGAGCCGGAGCCGGGTGCCGACACGCCCATGGACGTTGTTGACGAGATACGCGAGCAGACCGAGCGAGACTACTTCGAGGAATTTTTCCGACAGAAATGACGCGTCCGTAAACCGTGCAGTCTGCGCAGGGAGGTAATCTGATTGTCCATGGGAGAGGCCGACACAAAAAAGTACAAGCAGGCTTTAGCCTATGAGTATTTGAAAAACTCCATAATCACCGGCCGCCTGCCGCCGGAGAAGCAGCTTATCGAGCGCGAGATATGCGAAAAGCTGGGCCTGAGCCGCACTCCCGTGCGCGAGGCCTTCCGGCAGCTCGGCAGCGAGGGTCTGGTAGATTTTCTCCCCGGCCGCGGCGTCGTTGTGGCAAGCCTGACGCTGGAAAAGGCGCGGCAGATGTATGAGCTTAAGCAGGCGCTTGAGTGCATGGCGGCGCGTCTGTGCGCGCAGCGGGCAGGCGAGAAGGAGCTTGAGGCCATGAGCGAGTGTATCCGCCTGCACGAGCAGTCCTTCGCGCTCGGAAAAATGTCCATGGCCGCGGATGTGGATTTGCAGTTTCATGTTCTGCTGCTCGAGGGCTCGGCCAGTCCAATGCTTGAGCAGTCGGGCAAAGCCTTGCTGCTTCAGGCCCGCCGCCTGTCCCAGCTCGCGGTCTACGACGCGGACCAGACTGAAAGCTTTATCTCCCAGCACAGGGAAATTTTCTCCGCCATTGAAAGCCGCGAGCCGGACCGTGCCTCCGCCGCAGTAAGC
>CATJWA010000294.1 GCA_949744025.1 uncultured Eubacteriales bacterium | reverse complement strand
CGTGAAGTGGCCTTGGACGCCATTCGCGACGCCGACAAGGAGGGCTTCCTGCGCAGCGAGACAAGCCTTGTCCAGACCATAGGCCGCGCGGCGCGAAATGCCGAGGGCACCGTCGTCATGTACGCCGACTCAGTCACGCGCAGCATGAAGCGCGCCATAGACGAGACCGAGCGCCGCCGTAAAAAGCAGATGGCCTACAACGCCGAGCACGGGATAGTGCCGAAAACCATAATAAAGAGCGTGCGCGAGCTCATGGAAATTTCCGCGCCCTCCGCGCGCCTGAAAAATAAATCCGGACTGAAGATGACAGACAGCGAGCGCCGCGCCGAGATAGCCCGGCTCGAAGGGCAGATGCGCGAGGCTGCGAAGATGCTCGAGTTTGAGATTGCCGCTCAGCTTCGCGACCAGATAATCCGCCTGCGCGGCGAAAAATAATCGCGGCACAGCCCGCGGGAAGAAGCGAAAAAACGTGATTAAGCAAAGCAAACAGACTCAAAACGATTTTACAAAAGGACCGATGTGGCGCGTCATTCTCGGTATGGCCGTACCCATGGCGCTGGCTCAGCTTGTGAACGTGGCCTACAGCATAGTTGACCGCATGTATATCGGCCATATCCCCGGTGTCGGCAGCTACGCGCTGACGGGCCTGGGATTGACGATGCCGGTAGTGTCGATTATCGCCGCTCTGGCGAACCTGTGCGGCATGGGCGGCGGCCCGCTGTGCTCCATTGCCCGCGGGCAGGGACGGATAGACTACGCCGAAAAAATTATGGGCAATGCCCTGACTATGCTGCTGATAATCGGCGTGGCCGTGACGGCGCTGTTTCTCGTCTACATGGAGCCGATACTCTACCTGTTCGGCGCCAGCGCGGACACCTACTCCTACGCCGCGGATTACGCGGAAATTTACATACTCGGTACCCTGTTCGTGATGATAAGCCTCGGCATGAACAGCTTCATAAACGCCCAGGGCTTCGCCACGGTTGGTATGCTGACCGTTCTGCTCGGAGCGGTGGTAAATATCGTGCTCGACCCCGTGTTTATCTTCGCTCTGGATATGGGCATAGCCGGCGCGGCCACGGCTACAGTCATCTCGCAGGCGCTCTCGGCGGCCTGGGCCCTGCTGTTTCTCACCAGCCGCCACGCCATCCTCGACCTCCGCCCGAAAAATATGCTCCTCTCCGCGCGCATTGTAGGGCGTATACTCGCTTTAGGCGTGACCGGCTTCGTCATGAGCGCGACCGGAGGCATAGTACAGATTTTCTGCAACGTCCAGCTTCAAAAATACGGCGGAGACCTCTACGTCGGCGTCATGACCGTGATAAACTCTGTGCGCGAGGTGGTTTTCATGATTATGAACGGGCTGAGCTCCGGCGCGCAGCCCGTCCTCGGCTACAACTACGGCGCGCGCTGCCACGGCCGCGTCAGGCAGGGCATACGCTTCGTCGTCGCGGCCAACGTGGCCTATTCGGTCGTGGTCTGGCTCATAATAATGCTCCTGCCGCGCGCGCTGGTGCTTGTTTTCAACAACGAGCAGGTCATGCTCGACGCCTGTGCGCCGGCCATGCGCATGTACTTCTGCGGCTTCATACTCATGTCGCTGCAAATGTCGGGACAGAGCATCTTTGTCGGTCTGGGCAAGTCAAGGCAGGCCGTATTTTTCTCTCTGCTGCGCAAGGTTATTATTGTCGTTCCGCTGGTCCTGCTCCTGCCCGGACTCGGCCTGGGCGTAAACGGCGTGTTCCTCTCCGAGCCCATCTCCGATTTGATAGGCGGTCTGGCCTGCTTCATAACCATGTATCTCACCGTCTACCGCCACCTCACTCCGGACGGTGATGTCCTTCCCCAGCCCTGACCGCGGCGCAGCACGTGATTACCTGCCGTGTTAAAATCGGAGCGCGTCAGGGCACGTCCCACAAGCGAGCGTTCCTTGCAATTACTATCAGTAATATTGCAGTTTCTCCTTCATTCCGTCCGCGCCGCCGTGCGTGTCAAGTTGGTTTTTTGCACAAACTTTCCTCCCTCAAAATTTTATCTCTCTCCCTCTCTCTGTGATTATGTATACTGTTTTCACGTTATGTAATCCTCTTAACCTTTGTCAAGCCGATGCTGGCAAAAGCTTTCTTCTGCTATGCCCATGAGTTATCAACATTCTCAACAGGTTTTTCAACAAGCAAAAAACTTAGTAATCCCAGTCTTTTTGCCCACAATTTACTGTTTTTGCCATTCCTTCAATCCGCACTTTTCCACCCTTTAAATATCTCCGTCTCGGCACAGTCCCACCTTACATTTCATAATTATGCCATCCCCGTATATTTCCTGCCAGCAGCCGCTCCTGCCCTGAGCAGTCATCATATAAAATACGGAGCACCGCCCTATATTCTTTATCCAAAGATGAAAGCCGCCTCAGCAGAGCTGAGACGGCTTTCATCTTGATTTTTATGCGTATGTGTCGATATATTGTCCCTTCGGTAGAGACTGAATATCGGGCAGCATGTTGAGCAGCTCCTGACCTGCCAGCTCCTGAGTATCCATCATCTTCTTGGTGACGGAGATGGAGTACTGGGTGGCAAAGGAAGCGGCGCTCATATCCATGGCCATTCCGGCTATGGATTCCATCATATGGCAGTCCTCCTTTCACGATTACAGGCTAATCCTTCAGCCCATAATCACGCATACGCTTTGCGGTTATAAAAAGCCCGCGGGCTTTTTAACGGTTTTATTCCGGCTTATCCGGCTCCTTTTCCCTATCGAGCACACCGCCCAAAAGGTTCAGCAGCTCGGCAGGGGCGCTCTCCTCCATGGCGGAGTCTCGGTTTGCGTTCGCGGCAGTTACAAGCTCACTGCGCAATATGGATACATTATCCGGCGCTGTTATAGCCAGACGCACGCGCATACCGTCCACAGACACCACACGCACAGTTATGTCCTCTCCGATTACAAGCGACTCGCCGGCCTTGCGCTGTAAAATCAGCATCGCGCTTCCTCCTTCTCGCCGAATTCGGCCAGAGGATGACGCATCTCATATTTGTCGGTGTCCAAAATCACCTGCCGCGCCACACGCGTGTCGGGATTTATCGACACCGGACACTTAAGGTTGACCGTGCTGTCAGCCACGGGATTTTTCACCACGCACAGCACGTAAAACGCCAGCTCGGTGCTCTCCTTTACCTCCAGCTCCTCAAGCTCATGGCTCTGCAATACAGGCTCATAGTCGGGCAGCAGGGCAAAAGGATTCATGGCCACAAATGCCAGCGCGGGCGTCTGTATACTCTGGAAGCACAGCATGGTTTCTGCGCTGCCCTCGAATGGAAGCAGCAGAAATTCCCGCTCCTCCTCAAAGCCAAACAGCCCGGCAGGGAAGGTCAGCACGTCGCCGCACTCATAGTCAATCTCTCCAAAATACTTGGTTTGCAGCTTCACAAAAATTCCTCCATTTGGCCTCGAGGCATTGCCCGCTTGCCGAGGCGCTTACGCCTCAACGTCCACCGGTGTATAGTCGGGGTCGGAAGAGGGCGGAACATATATCGGGCCGCCGATATACTTGATTACAACATCAGGCTGCTGAGTAACGGAAAGCTCAATGTCGCCTGGTGTAAACTCAAACTGCGGCTGGTTCACGCGCCAGTCAAAGTTGAGCTTATCCATCTCATAGCGGATGTGCATCTCTCCCGGGTCCCATGTGATTTCGGGTCCGGTCTTTGGCAGAAAATCAAGCCCCACGTTAGGTTTGTAGTTTTTCATCTGCGCATCGGCGGCAAATTGTGTAATCATATCCTGTCCAATCTTTGCTTCAAGCAACATTTGTCCCTGCTGCGCGTATGTAGCAGTCGCCGTATAGGAGGCCTGCTGGCCCTTCTGGGCGTACTGCTCTATAGAGCGCACGGCTGTCGGTGTAATGGAATTACGGGCTTCAAAAGTGTCGATATTGAGCTTTATCGGACGGCTTTTTATGCTCAGCCCACCGTCTCCCCGTGAAATTTCGAGGTCGGCCGTGCCGCGGCTGTACTCCATTTTCGCGTGCGTGACCTTCATCTCAATTTCGATGGGGACGGTTTTGATTTCAATCAATGGATACATGATTGCAAGTTCCGCTCCTCTCTGAATAGATGTAGATATATGCTGAAAAAATTTTAATTGTATAATTAGTTCAGATAATCCATAAGGCTCTCCGAAAGTATGCTGTTGCCCACCTTCAGCGCAGCGTTGTAGCAATACTGTGCCCAGATAAATGAGGTTATTGATTCTGCCATGTCAGCGTCCTCAAGGTCTGCATACTGCTCCTGGAGATTATAGAAATTTTCCTCAAGCAGAGAGAGGTTGTTTTTCAGCTTCGTCGTGCCGGCGTCCATGTTTGTGTACGCAGTTTTGAACGAGGACGAGGCTCCCTCGAGCTTTTTGACAAGACCGTTAAACTCCTCATAGTCGAAGTTGCTCCATTCCTCGCCTTCCCTGATTCTGCCGGCAACCTCCTTCATCCTCTGCACCAGAGAATAAATGTTTTTCGGTTCTCCGTCGGCATCCTTACCGTAGCCGATGAAGTTCAGGCCGACAAGAGAGGCGTTGAAGCCGCTCGCCTCGATAAGGTTTCCCTTCTCGTTCTCCTGGAAGCCCAAACCGATATCAACGAAGTACTTCTCATTAGCCAGATACTTGAGCTTTTCCACATCCGAGCAGGCCTTCTCATACTCCGCCTCGGAGATAATGCTGTCCTTACTGTTGATAATATAGCAGTCGTCTCCGTTCTCATCCTTGACCATGTACGGAGCCGTGCCGTCCTGAATTGCGCTGTCCTTAAGGTCCTGGAGCTCGGCGTCTGTCATGGTGTCGTAAGTGCCTATTATAATATAAGCGTCATTGCCGTCCTTGTCCTTAACCTCATACAGGGTGGTGCCGTCGGCATCCTTAAGCACATTGGTTTCAGGCGCGTTTGGATCAGCCTTGACCAAAGCCTCATAATCCGCCTTCGTAATCGTCGTATAGCCTGTCATCAGGTTATCTCCGGCCGCGTCCAGCTTGCCGTCCTTAACCTTTATCACATTGCCTGCGGCATCCGTCGCCGGCGCGTTCACCATCTCCGCGTCCGCGGCAAGATAGCTTGTGCCGTTGGCCATATCGATGTTGCCGTCCTTATCGAGCCTTATATCCGCACCCGCCGCGTCCTTCATCGTCTCCGGCACAGCGGCGTCAACGTCAACGCCGCGGTAGAACAGCTTATTCTGACCATCCACCTGACGCACCTCAAAGGGAACGTTGTGTCCGTCGGCTCCGGCAAAAATGAAGTTGTCGCCGTACTTCTGGTTGAGCGTCTGCACGATGGTCTCCGACATCTGGTCCAGCGCCTCGGCAAGCTGCTCGCGCGCGTCGCCCGTCGGGTCGTTGAGCATCTTCAGCGTAGTGCCCTTGAGCGTGCTCAGGGCCTTGCCGTTGTCCGTGTCTATCAGCTTATCGACGGAGTCAAGGCAGCTCCACGCGGTTTGATATTTGCGGTAAGCGTCGTTGCATATATCGTACTGGCTCTCCACGCTCATGCGGGATTTGCGCAGCTTGAAAGCCTTGGCCGCGGCGGCGGGATCCTCGGCGTAGGAGTTGAACACGCGCTGGCTCAGCACGGTGTCGCGCGCCTTGTTCAGAGATATAAATGAGTTCATAAGATTGCTGCGGTAGCTTTTGAGCACGCCGCCTGTAGTTGCACGAATCATACTGCTAAAACCTCCTTGCCGTTATCTTCCGGCAATGCCGGTGTTGTTTATCAGACGGTCCAGCGCCTCGTCTATGGCCGTCATAAGACGGCAGGCGGCGGAGTAGGCCTTCTGATACTGCATCATATTCATCGCCTCATCGTTGAGGTCAACTCCCGACACGCCGTCGCGGCTGGTGTCAGTCTCCACGAGGGAGGAGTAGTGTGCGCTCAGCTTCGTGTTTGTGGTACGCTGGTCGTTGCCGAGAACGATGTTCATGTTGCTGAACATGTCGTTGAACGAGCCCTGGAACAGCTTTGTGCCGTTGGCGCCCTCAACCAGTGTCCTGGGGTCATATAGCAGGGACTGGTTTATCATGGTGAGCATGTGGTTGGCGTTCTCGTTCTGTGTGGTGTTCGGAATCGGCTTGCCGTTCTCATCGAGCACGGGATTTCCGTTTTCGTCAAGCAGCGGTCCCGGGTCCTTGCCGAACAGCTCTACAAACGTGGGTACAATCTTCACGTCGCCGCGGCTCCAGCTCGCGGAAATGGAGATGTTCGCCGCGGTTATGCCCTCGGTGTCGTCCCCGTCGTTGCGGTTGCTGAACAGCACTCCCACGCCCTCCGGCTTTTTTGCGTTGTTGAGCTCCAGCCACGTATTCAGGTCCAAATCGGCGGCCTCAAGAGCGGCCTCCTGCTCGGCAGTAAGCCCATTAGTCTTGCTTACAGGGCCGGGTACGCCTCCGATTTCCAGCTCTTTTCCGTCCGCGTCAATATAGTTGCCCTTTTCGTTGACCATGTAGCCCTGGTTGAGCTTGTTGTACTGCTCGGCGAACTGGCGGGCCAGCAGGTCAAACGATTTCTGATAATAGGGTATGCCGCGCTTGATTGCGGCGTTCTCGTCAACGTCGGCTATTGTGTCCGTTGTGGCAAAATCGCCTTCCCCCGTCAGCAGCTCACGCGTCGCCTGAAGTGAGCCGTGCAGGTCGTTGTGGTCCAGCGTCACATCATAGGTGTGCTCAACCACTACGGTACACTTCATCCAGCCATTTTCGCCCTCAACAAATGTAATCTTCGTTTCGGAGCCGTCAGGGTTCCATGTAGTTCCGCCGGGATAGTCCGGATCATTAACCGGCGGCTCGCTGTCAACTCCCGGGCGAACCTCCGTTATTGCACCTAACGTAGTTGTTCCGGCAGCTCCCGCTCCTGGCGTGACATTAAGCGTGGGCTCCGCGTCCGGTCCGCCGTTTCCGGCTCCAACGACTCCGCTGTTTTTTGCGGTGAAAATTATCTTATCGCCGTTCGCGCGTACAGTGTACGTGTCCTTGTAGTCGTCGCTTCCATCCAGGCATTTGGCGATAAACGCCGCCATTTTCTCCGGCTTGTTGGCGTCGGCCGCACTGATATCGCCGTCAACCTTTTCGGGCTTGGTCCCTGCATCCGGATCACCGGGATCAACCGGAACCTGCTTTGTGCCGCCTATTTTGTAGGTATTCTTGCCAATCGTTATCTCGTCTCCGGCCTCCCACGCCTCGGAGCCCTCAACCGTAAACGTATACTTCGCCTTAACACCTATGACACCGTCAGCCAGCCTCGTCCACGTCGTCGTCGGCTTCGCCCACTCCTCGCCGCCCGCGTCGAGCAGCTTGCCTATGGTGATGATATAGTTTTTGTTATCAACCTCAGCGGCCTCGCCTGCGTCATCGGTATATTCCGGAGGGTCCATCGGCTTGCCGTCCGCGTCAGCCTTGACATAGCGGAAACCATTCGGATCCAGCTTAGCCATATCGGCCGGGTCGGTGGGGTCAAAGTTTGGATCGGCCATCAGGTTCTTATTGGCCGCAGCCGCAGCGGGGTCGTAGTTCTCATTCATTACCGGCAGCTTCTCCGGCAGAGCAATCTGCGAGCCGTAGATGCCGTCCACAAGAATGGAGCTGTCGGTCGTCACAGAGGGGTCGGGGTTGTCGTTGGCCAGAGAAATTGTGCATCTCTCCACCTCAAGGCCGCCGCCGATGTCCTCCATGCTGTAGGTGACCTTTATGTGCATGTACTCCGACAGCGCGTCAATCTGACGGTTGCGCTCGTCGCGCATTTCCAGAGCGGGGTCTCCGTGTACGTCGCTCTCGCGTATGGTTTCGTTGAGGTTGCGGATGTTGGTGAGGATATCGTTCACCGCGGTCACGTCCTGCTTGAGACTGTCCACATATTCAACGCGCAGGTTCTCCAACTTATTCGCGTAGGTGTTGAACAGGCTGACCAGTGCGTCCGCGCTGGTCATTGCGAGCGTGTCGTTGTCCTTGGTCGGGTCCGCGCTTATCGCGCGCAGAGCGTCCGCCAGGTCCTGAAGCTGGGCGTACAGCAGGCCGTCGCCCTTGTTCTCGCCCTTGCCGACCTCGTCGAGAATGCTCTTGAGCTTCTGCAGTCCGGCAAGCTTCTCGTCATAGAAGCCCACATCCGAGGACGTGTTGCGGAAACGGATGTCCAGATACGGGTCGCGTATCTGGGAAATACCGGTGACCAGCGCGCCGTTGCCGACATGGTTGTCAAACTGTGAGCGGTACATATCGTTCGCGCCGGTTTTCAGGCTGACCTGGTCCACAACCTGACGGGTGTAGCCCTTGGTATTTATATTTGCAATATTATTGCCCGTTACGCTCAGCCCCTTGTGGGCGGCGTATATACCCAGACGGGCGGTGGTAAAAGCGTCAAATGTTCCGACGGTACCCATAATTCAATACTCCTTGCAATAAAACGCTCGCGCTCAGGCGCGGAAATCTGTTTTCATGTTTCTCGGCGGCTCAACGCCGGGCGCCTGATAGCCGGCTCCCGCGGCGGGGTCCGCTCCGGAATCGACGATTATTTTCTCTATCTGGTGCAGATTCAGCTCCAGCGTGCTGCGCGCGGCATCGGCGCAGCTCCGGTACACCGAATAGCTGCCTCGCAGCTCCTCGGCCGTCTGCTTTGCCTCAAGCTGGAGCTCGTCGGGATATTTGTCCGGCAGCTGCGTCAGGCTAACGCCGTCAAGTCCGAGCTGGGACACCAGCTTGAGCCGGCGCTGCTCAAGCCCGCGCAGAGTCAGCGTCATGGCCTGCTCCTGCTTGAGCACCTCGTCCAGGCCCAAAAGGTCGTTCTCATGCACACAGCCCTGCTTCTGCCGGGCCAGCGTACTGAGCTGTTCAAGACTTTCTCCGAGCTCACGCAAAAGCCGGAGATAGGACAGGTGGAGCTCACTCATTTACCGGCCCTCCCCCAAAAAGAGAATACGCGCGGCAATGGCCATGGGGTCCGGCACGTACTGTCCCGAGGCAACCTGCGCGCGCAGCGCGGCAATATCGCCGGTCGTCGTGGCGGTGCGCACCTCCTGAGACATACGGCTTACAAGCTCCATATGAAAACGGCTGTCCTGACTTGGCGTGGACAGTGTAACGCTGTCATAGCTGTCATAGGTGCTGCCGGATACGCTCTGTGCACGGGCTTCCCGCTCCGTCTTGGGTTTATAGACCTTGGCCGGAGCGATGGGGGAGATTGCGCCGTAACGTGACGATGTCAGCACAGCTACTCACTTCCTTTCTGATACTTGAATTTTCAATCACAACTGAAAATTCCACATGCTTTGTACACCCGCGCCGCGCCCTGCGCGCCGTGCCGTCTTAAATAAAGACACCGCGAAAGCACTGCGGGCTTTCCTGCGGATTTTAACATAAGGGTGCAAAATCTTTCGTTTCATCTACATAAGTTATATCGGCAGAATTCCCGTTTAGATAAGAAAAAGCAGGAAAAATCTTTGCACCGGCAGCTTTGAAAAGCATACAGGGCCGCCTGCGGATTCCAAATAAGCGGCTTTTTCACCGCATAAGGAGCACCTGCTCTGACTGAATCTTACCCTTTTCGGTTATAATCCCCGAAAATGAGCTTTCAGGATTACAACCGGAGGTTGCCCAATGGAATTTTATCGCTTCTGCATCTGCACCGCTGAGGATTACGCAACTCTGCGGGACTGCGTAGACCGCTGCGGCGCGGTCGGACGCAGTTATGAGTTTGGCGAGTGCGGTATGCCCGCCGGCTGCACTCCGGGGCGAGTGAGGCTCGGCTTCTGGAAATGCGGCGGGGATTACTGGCTGTATATGCGCCCTGAGGTGGCCTACAGCGGCTCCAGCCGCGCTCTGCGGGATTTCTTCTCGCGCGGCAGTACACAGCGCTTCAGGAGCTTTGACGCGCTCACGCAGCGTCTGTGCGCCCTCAAAACGGATGCCGCCGCTCTCGGCTCGGCCGGCGGGGGCATGGGTGCGCTTTTCCGCCGCCTCCGTCTGGAGCTTGGCTCCCAGGTACTCGGCCAGGACCGCGCTGTCGAGGCCGCAGCCTTCAAGCTCTCCGCCCATATCTGCAAGCGCTCTCCCCGCAGGCCCCTGTCGCTTATTTTCTACGGTCCCAGCGGCGTGGGCAAGTCCGAGCTGGGCAAATCCGTACACGGCGCGCTCAACCGCTGTCTCGGCTCGGAGCGTTACCGTCTTGTATGGACCGAGCTGAACACCTTTACCGAGGCCCACAGCGTCTACCGCCTCACCGGTGCGCCGCCGGGCTATGTCGGCTATGACGACGCTCCCGTGCTCGAGGCGGTGCGCGAGTGCCCCCACACCGTGTTCATGTTCGACGAGCTGGACAAGGCTCATCCCGAGGTTCTCAAGGTTTTCATGTCCATCCTCGACGAGGGCCGCTGCACCGCGCGCCGCGCCGACGAGCAGCTCGGGCGCGAGCTGGACTTCCGCCGCTGCGTTTTTCTGTTCACCACAAACACTGACCTGTCCGGACGTGCCCGCCCGCTCGGCTTCTCCGCTCCGGAACAGGCCTCCGACGTCGTGCCCGCAGCAGGCGGCGCCGGCAGCGGCGAAAATACCCCTGCGGTATCAGAGCAGGACCTTGCCCTGCGGCTTTTTCAGGACGACGAGTGCGCCCGCGCCGAGCTTGCGCGAAGCGGGGTGCTGCGTGAGATTGCCGGCCGCTTCAGCGGGCTTATCGGCTTCGGCCAGCTCAGCGAGCAAAGCCGCGCGGACGTCACGGCGCGCCAGATTATCTCTCTCGGCCGTGAGTACGGGCTTCAAATCGCGCAGGTATCCCCCGTACTCGCCCAGGCTCTGACCCCGCGGGAGGCGCTCTCCCTGCGCTCCGGAGTGCCGGTGCTCGAGGGACTGCTTGGTCCCGTGTTTCTCTCCGCGGCTCCCCTTGCCCGTTCCGGAGCGCCGCTGAAGCTTGAAGGCACGGTTGACAGCCTTCAGCTTCTCCCCGCCTGACGTCCTTATGCACAGCAAGCGCCCCTACTTCAACAGCTCCTGGGGTATTGAAGACCTCCGTGCACTGTGCTATACTGTAGTCCCCTTGAAAGGAGGCTTCGGTATGGGTAAATTCTTCGAATACGTCGGCTCACAGTTTGCAAACCCGCGCGGTCTTGCCGGGCACTGCTCCTGCGCGGCGATGAATGTAATAAACCGTCCGATGTATCTGCTGGCATCCGAGCTTGCATCACTGTCCGGCGCGAACCGGCTGCTGGACGCAGGCTGCGGAAACGGGCACTTCGCCGCTCTTACTCTGAAGCGCGGCGTAACCGAGCTTTGGGGAGTTGATACGTCCGCGGACGCACTTACCGCCGCGCGGCAGAAAAACCGTACCGCCGTTGAGTCCGGACGCTTGCATCTGGTTCGCGGCGACTGCTGCGCGCTGAATTTCGCCAACGGCTTTTTCG
>CATJWA010000293.1 GCA_949744025.1 uncultured Eubacteriales bacterium | reverse complement strand
GTACTGCGTAAGGACGCCAACGGTGTCAATGCCGGAGTTGGCGCAGTTGGACAGGGGGAAATCAATTATGCGGTATTTTCCCCCAAAGGGCATACTTGGTTTTGCCACGTTCTGGGTAAGGGCATAGAGCCTTGAGCCCTGTCCTCCTGCCAGAAGCATGGCCACACATTTTTTCTTCATATGAGTGTCTCCTTCCAAAGTTGGTATTCTGGAATAGATTTGATAAGTTCCTGCTTTAATCCCAAAGGGAAAATACGCGCACGGTGCGGGCTCTTTAGTATTAATATAAATGAAAAGCGAACTTATTTCAAGTCCGCTTTTGCATTTTTCACTATATTTTTTTAATTTTTTTGATAAAGTCCCGTATAAAATGCCAAGAAAAGCTGCATTTTTCTGTTTTAAGGGGAAATTTATGGCTTATTTGAATTAAAAGTATTCATGGCCTGCTCGGGGCCGTCAAGGATGAAGCAGCGAACGGCCTGCCACGCGCGGCGGGCAGTTCGCTGCATGAGGGCGGCATCCTCATCCGAGAAGCGGCCGAGGACCCAGTCAATCATCTCATGCTCGGGGTGGGAGGGAGAGCCGACGCCGAGCTTGACGCGGGGAAAAGCGTCCGTGCCGAGGCAGGAGATGAGGCTTTTCAGGCCGTTGTGTCCGCCGGCGGAGCCTCTGGCGCGCACGCGCAGGCGGCCAACGGGGAGAGACACGTCGTCGGAGACGACAATCACGCGCTCGGGAGGAACCTTGTAGAAGGATGCGGCCTGGGACGCGGCTTCGCCGGAGAGATTCATATAGGTCTGCGGCTTGAGCAGCAGTACGCCGTGTCCGTCGAGCTTTGTCTGCGCGGTCAGGGATTTGAAGCGGGCGCGGCTTATGCTCACGCCGGTATCCTTTTCGCACTCGTCCGCGGCCATGAAGCCGGCGTTGTGGCGCGTCAGCTCGTATTTCGGCCCCGGGTTGCCGAGAAAGACGACTATCCAGTCCACGCCGCCGGATTTATTAAAAAGCTTAAACATACAAAACCCTCCGTGAATACATACGCGGCGCTTGTAAAAGCGCCGCGTAAAAAGCCTCGCATTTAGAAACTGTTAGCGGCTCTGCCGCTTACAGTTTCTTAAGACAGAGTAGAGTTCGCGGCGCGCAGGCCGCTTAATTGAATAAAGATGAGATGGAGACTTCCTCGTATATACGGTCTATTGCCTCGGCGAATACGGGGGCAACCGGGAGATAGCTTATCTTGCCGCAGCGCGGCTTGCCTTCGGGGTAAGGGATGGTGTCAAGCAGGAGCAGCTCCTTGATGTAGCTGTTTTCAATGCGCTCGACGGCGGGGCCGGAGAGAACGCCATGGGAGGCGCAGGCGTAGATTTCCTTTGCTCCGCCTATCTCCATGAGAGCTTTGGCGGCGCCGCACAGGCTGCCGGCGGTGTCCACCATGTCGTCAAGCAGGATAACGGTTTTTCCGGAGACGTTGCCGATTATATTCATTACCTCGGAGTGATTGGCTTTCTCGCGGCGCTTATCGACTATGGCCATGTTCATCTCAAGCTTATGGGCAAAGCTGCGCGCGCGGGAGACGGAGCCGACGTCGGGGGAGACGACCATCACGTCGTCATTACCCTTGCCGAAGCGGCTGATGAAATGGTTTGCAAAGAGGGGCGCGCCCATGAGGTTGTCCACCGGAATGTCGAAAAAGCCCTGAATCTGGCTGGCGTGCAGGTCCATGGTCAGAACCCTGTCGGCGCCGGCAACGGTGATAAGATTTGCAACCAGCTTTGCGGAGATGGGGTCGCGGCTTTTGGCCTTGCGGTCCTGACGGGCGTAGCCGAAATAGGGGATGACGGCGGTTATACGTCCGGCGCTGGCGCGCTTCATCGCGTCAATCATGATAAGCAGCTCCATGAGGTGGTCATTGACGGGCTTGCAGGTTGACTGGACTACGAACACGTCCTCTCCACGGACGGTCTCGGACAGCGAGATGGAGCACTCCCCGTCAGCAAAGCTGTCCGCAACGGATTTGCCCAAGCTCAGGTTGAGACTTTTGCAAATCGCTTCAGCAAGCGCCGGATTTGAGTTGCCGGTAAAGACTTTCATCTCTTTGCCGTGTGGTATCATTTTATTACTCCTCTTTTTGTATTATTCAAAATGGTTTTCCTCGTCCGATGTTTGACCGTTTGCGCAAGGTTGCCTGTTTGTATAATTATACCAACTGACGGAGAAAATTTAAAGTTGCTAATATACCCTATTTATCACCCTTTTTCAGCTTACCTTTGTCGGATTCGTCAAAGATTGGGTCAGTGGGACTTATTAGGCACAATTTATTGATTTTCAAGTATTTACAACATGGCACAATTTGTATATAATAGATTAACTGACTATAAATGCTGTATATGGCGCAGCTACTGAGAAAAGGAAATATCAGAGATGATAGAATTTGACGAATACAAGGTGAAGCTCAACGGCTTAAAGCCTGTGATGGCCGAGCTGGGCGTTTCGCTCAAGCTGGACGAGGCGCGGCGCGAGCTGGCCGAGCTGCACGCGGAGACCGAGCGCGAGGGCTTCTGGAACGACGTGCAGGCCGTGCAGAAAAACCAGCAGCGCACAAAGCAGCTTCAGGGAAAGCTGGACACATTTGACAAGCTGGAAAGCTCCTGGGACGATTTGTACACGATATGCGAAATGGCGATAGAGGAAAACGACGACAGTATGCTCGAGGAGCTGACGGAGGGCTTTGCCGGCTTTGAGAAGTCGCTGGAGAGCACGCGGCTGCAAACGCTGCTCAGCGGGGAGTACGACGCGAACAACGCCATCATGACCTTCCACGCCGGCGCCGGAGGTACGGAGGCGCAGGACTGGGCGCAGATGCTCTACCGCATGTACACCCGCTGGGCCGAGCGCCACGGCTATGAGGTCAAGCTCATGGACTGGCTGGACGGGGACGAGGCGGGACTCAAGTCTGCCACGATACAGATTAACGGCGAGAACGCCTACGGCTATCTCAAAAGCGAGAACGGGATTCACCGCCTTGTGCGGGTGTCGCCCTTTGACGCGGCGGGACGGCGGCACACGAGCTTTTCCGCGGTGGAGGTCATGCCGGAGATTACCGACAACACTGAGATTGAGCTGCGCGACGAGGATATAAAGATGGATGTCTACCGCTCCTCGGGAGCGGGAGGGCAGAAGGTCAACAAGACCTCCTCGGCCGTGCGGCTGACGCACATTCCCACGGGCATCGTCGTGGCCAGTCAGGTTGAGCGCAGCCATTTCCAGAACCTTGAAAACTGCAAGAACATGCTCAGGGCAAAGTTGGCGGAGATAAAGGAGCGCGAGCACCTCGAGCGTATTGAGGACATCAAGGGCGTACAGATGAAAATTGAGTGGGGAAGCCAGATACGCTCATATGTGTTCATGCCGTACACGCTGGCCAAGGACCACCGTACCGGCTTTGAAAACGGGAACATTCAGGCCGTGATGGACGGCGACATCGACGGGTTTATAAACGCATATCTGTCCATGAACGTGACAAAATAAACAAAAGCCGGGGATTGAGATATAAGAGATATGAAAAGAGTTCTTTTTAACAAGCTTGTACCAATGATTGTGGTGCTGGCCGTGGCGCTGTTCGGTGGCACCTTTCTGTCGGAGACCGCGGCGGAGCCGTATTATCCCGATGAGCCGGAGAACACCGTTCAGGCGGCCTCGGCAAACCTGCTCAGCTCTGGGAACAGTCCTACTCTCGACGTGCCGGCACCTGAGACCGAGCATGAGTCGGAAAGGGAGCCGGAATACTTCACCATCAACATGATAGGCGACTGCACACTGGCCTCGGTGCCGTCCTACGCGGGGACACAGTACGGCTATGACACCGTGGTGGGCGACGACTACGCCTACCCCTTCGCGAAAACCGTGCAGTACTTTCAGGACGACGACTTTACCTTTGCAAATCTTGAGTGCTGCCTGACCGACTCGGACGACCCTGAGGCCAAGACCTTCACCTTCAAGGCGGACGAGTCCTACGCCAGAATTATGTCCTCCGGAAGCGTGGAGTTTGTCACGCTGGCGAACAACCACATACTTGACTACAAGGACAAGGGAGTGTCCGACACGAAAAACGCTCTGGACCTGGAGGGTATCTCCTACGCGGGGCGCGACGAGTACGCGATTTACAAGACTGAAAGCGGACTGACAATCGGCGTTTACGCGGTCAGCTTCGGAACCGTGGAGCAGATTGAAAAGGGCATTGCCGCGCTGAAGGAGCTGGGAGCGGAATTCATAATCGCGGCCCTGCACTGGGGCGACGAGGGCAGCTACAGCGTGAACGCCGACCAGATAACCCAGGGGCACGCGGCTATTGACGCGGGGGCGGACATAGTTTACGGCAGCCATCCTCACGCTCTCCAGCCCGTGGAGGAATACAAGGGGCACTACATCTATTACAGCATGGG
>CATJWA010000292.1 GCA_949744025.1 uncultured Eubacteriales bacterium | reverse complement strand
AGCATCATGCCGTAAAGCAGGTCCTCAAGCGTATAGCTCTCCCCTGCTTTCAGATACATCGACGAGCCCTCGATTCCAGTATACTCCCTTTTTATGCTTACAGGCTCGTCCAAGTCGCAGTTCTCAAGCGCAATCAGCGCCGTCATAATCTTTGTTGTGCTTGCGACAAGCATACGCTCGTCCGCGTTTTTTTCATACAGCACCGTGCCCGTCACGGGCTCGTAGATTATCGCGGATTTTGCAGATATGTCCGAGGCCGAGGCGCTGCCCGCCAGCAGCAGGGAAAAAAGAATTATCGAAGCTATCATTCGTTTCTTCATAAATAAGCACTACCTCCCAAGTATAAGGCAGTGCTTATTATATTCCCATATGAGAGATTTTATGCTATTGCCGAAAAAAGGGCAGTGCCTGTTTTTCGAGGAGCTTAGCCGCTGCGGCCTCAAAACTCTGCGAGGCTTTTTTACGCTTCCTCGTCCTTGCCCTGCTTTTTCCTGTCAATAAGCCCCTCGACAAGCTCAACCAGCTCGGGCGCTTTTTCAATCACGCGGTCAACCGTGTTGGCGGCGGGAGGCGTGATATTTATCATGCGCACATTGCCGTCCTTTACCACGAGAAAGCCTATCGGCTCAATCTTCACGCCCGCGCCGGAGCCGCCGCCGAAGGCGTTTTTGTTGTTTGTCGGATAGTCTCCTCCGCCGCCGCCGAAGGCGTAGCTGACCTTGGACACGGGAATTATCATTATCCCATCCGGCGTATTTATCGGCGTGCCGATAATAGTGTCCACATCCACCATCTCGCGTATCTTCGACATGGTGCTCTCCATAAGGTTTCCGATATTGCTGCTGTTTTCCATAATCAGCTTCCTTTCCTTTCTTCCGCGGCGCACGGCGCCCGTTTGTTCGTTTTTTCCGTCTGCGAGTCGGTTTTCTTTTTCTTCTTTTCAGCCTTTGCCCGCGCCGCGGCGGCCGCGGACTTTGTACGCTTTCTGTTCCGGAGCAGCCAGGCTATTGCGGAGCCGAGCGCGCAGAACGCTATGCAGAATATTTCCCAAATCTGATACGTTGCCGCGAAGCGGACGTCTGCGCTTGTCTTTTCCTGCGAAAAATCTATCGCTGTTCGTATATCCTGATTTTTTATCTTAAACGCCCTGTGAAGCTGGGGAAGGAGCGCGCCCAGCGCGGCGTTTACCGCGCCGTACTGTCTTACTGTGTCGTACGGGTCGTCCCCTGCCACGCGCAGATGTACCATCAGCACGTCTATACTCAGGAACCGGCGCAGGCGCGACAGCGCCCTGAGCGCAAGGCCGGCAATTTCCTTTACATCTGTAAACGTGAACTTAAGCTTCGGCTTGGACTTAGTTTCAGCGCTCTTTTTTTTCTTTGGCTTTTTGGGCTTTTTCTCCGCTGCTTTTTTCTTGTTTTTCTTCGGCTTTGCCGGCAGAATGCGCAGCTTCAGCGGCCCTGCCTTCACGCTCAGCGAGAAAACTCCGCCAATAAAAGCCGCGTCCACCCCCACGGGCAGGAGAAGCAGCAGTATTATTATAGCCAATATTATCGCCAGGGCGGTCAACGCTTCCTCCCCCTTTCCGCGGCAGGCATATTGCTTATTGCTCCTCTCCTATGCTCATCTGTCCGCTGAGCACTCCGGATTTAAGCTCGTCAATTTTATTTTGCAGGGCTATTATACCCTCGTCAGTGCTCAAATCCGGCAGAGGCGGCAGCTCGGACAGGTCGCTTATCCCCATTGTGCGCAGGAACACGTCCCCCGTGCAGTATACCGACGGGCGGCCCGGCACATCAAGCTTACCTCCGGACTCGATAAGTCCGCGCTCGGTAAGCACTCCGACCGTATAGGAGCTGTCCACACCGCGAATCTGGTCAATATATGCGCGTGTGACCGGCTGGTAGTAGGCCACTATCGCCAGCACCTCCAGCGCGGCCTGAGACAGGCGCGGCGGCTTTCTCTGCTCCAGCGCAGCGCTTATCTCCCGAGAAAACTCGGGGGAGGAGCACATTTGCAGCTTGTCGCCCAGACGCAGCAGACGGATGCCGCGCTGCTCATAGCTGTAGCTGTCGGCCAGCTTCTTTGCCGCGGCGAGCACCTGTTCTACCTCCGCGCCGAGCACTGCGGCCAGACGCTCGGCCGGAACGGGGTCGCCGGAGGCGAACAACACGGCCTCAACAGCCGCGGCCAATTTTTCTTCTTCCATGTAAAAACCTGCTCATTCAAAAGCTTCTTTCGTTCTTATGAGATTGCGACAAGCGCGGCATCCACGCTCTCGCCTGCGAAGGAGAGCACAATCTCCTCCCCCTCCAGGCTCAGGGCTATTTCGCCCATACTGCACAGCTCCAACACCGAGATAAACACTGCCACCAGCTCACTGCGGCTGCGGCTGTCGGCATACAGCCGGTCAAGCCTGAGCCGTCCCGCATTGCGGAAACGCTCCAGGATTTCACGGCTCTTGTCGCGAACATTATAGACAATGCGCCGCGGCACTATACGCCGGCGCTGCGGCGCTGCGTCCTCCTCCGTCTCGGGGCCGAGGCGCGAGCGCATAAAAACATTTGCCAGAGCGCGCAGAAGCTCATGGCTTTCGTGGCTGTAGGAATACTCGCCCACCCCCGGCAGGGGCTCCGGCGGCCTTGTGTGCAGCATAAAGCCGCGCCTGGACGCCTGGTCGAGCAGCGGTGTTATCTCCTTCACGCCCGAGTATGCGTCCCTTGCCTTGAGCTGCTCAAGAGAAGTCAGCAGCAGCTCAAGCTCGGACACGTCCTCCTGCGAGGACAGGAGCATCTTTGTCTTTATGTACAGCAGGTGCGCCGCCATCTGGACAAACTCGCTTGCAATCTCCAAATCCATGGCCTCCATGTTGGCCAGGTAGGCTAAATACTGCTCGAGAATCTCGGAAATGGATATATCTCGTATCTCTATTTTGTTTTTCGACAGGAGCATCAGTATGAGGTTGAGAGGGCCTTCAAAGTCCTCCATTTCCTCCTTGCTGCGAATTACTCCCTCGAGATGGTATGTCGGTTCCATAATAAAAGTCTCTCGCCGGATTTATTAAAAATGCTGGGTCAGCGAAAACGCAAGCTCCGCTATACCGAACAGCTTTTTATATAAAAACTCGGTCACGACCGACAGCGGCATGCGCAGCACACCCGTCACCATGAGAAGCACGAGCAGATACATGCCATAACGCTCATAGCGCATGAGCTTGAAGTATTTTTCCTCGCTCAGCAGTGAAAAAACAACCTTCGACCCGTCCAACGGCGGAATGGGCAGGATATTGAACACCGCCAGAGCCAGGCTGAGATATGACGCCGTTGACACTGTGCCAAGCACCAGCTCGGCGAAGGTGCCGCCGGACCGGCTCAGAGGCAGGAAAATAAGGCCGTAAACAAACAGCAGCACGCACGACAGCAGCAGATTGCACATAGGGCCCGCCAGTGCCGTTACCGCCATACCGCGCTTGGGATTTTTGAAATTACGCATATTTACCGGCACGGGCTTGGCCCAGCCGAAACGCAGGGCAACCATCATCACCATGCCCATCGGGTCGATGTGCTTTATCGGGTTGAACGTCAGGCGCCCGAAATTTTTCGCGGTGTCGTCGCCAAGCCTGTAGGCTACGTATCCATGGGCCAGCTCGTGCAGTGTCAAGCACAGCAGCGACGGGATTATAGCCGCGAGCAGCTCGTACAGGAAATTCCAGTTCAGTCCGTTCCATATTTCCGCAGCCTCGCTCATATATCCGCCTCCCCGCGCAGCCGTTTTGTGGTTATTTGGTAATTATACTTTATATCTCCGCAAAATGCAAGACATCATGGAAATATTCGCGAGCTTGACAAAGCGGGCACAAAAGGCTACTATGGAAAAAAGAGGTGGTTCCTATGAAATATGTCAGAAGGGCATTGTGTATTCTGCTTTTGTCAGCCGCGGCAAATGCCCTGCCGCTGGTCTGGCTGCTGGCTTTTCTCTTCCCCGTTTTCTTTAATCCAAAATGGCTCTGGCTTCCGCTGGCGGTATTTTTCATCTTTGTCAACATCCGTCCTCTGCCCAAAGCTGCGCCGGCAGGACGCATACAGCGCCTGTCCGAGGGCGCGGAGCTGCTGCGGCTTTTCTCAGCCGCAACTGCCATAACCATTGTACTTCAGGCTTCGTGGCTCTATGCGTTCTGCTCCGCCCCCTCCACTGACGGCTTCATCCGCGGGCTGACCCTTATTTCGGTAATCGCGGATTTACTCATTGCCGTACTCTGCCTTGCCGTGGTGTTCTGGAACGGTATAATTCGTGTCTACCTCACCTCCGTGCAGCTCGGGATAAAGCACCGGGTGCTCGCCGCCGTGTGCGGGTGGATTCCTCTGGTAAATATCTGGTACTTACATAAAATCATCCGTATTGTTTCGGACGAGGTGGAGTTTGAGACACAAAAGTGCGAGCTCGACGCGGTCCGCGCCGAGAGCGAGGTCTGCAAAACCAAATACCCCATTCTGCTGGTTCACGGAGTCTTCTTCCGCGACTTCCGCTACCTCAACTACTGGGGCCGCATCCCCGGCGAGCTCATGCGAAACGGCGCGAGAGTCTACTACGGGCAGCAGCAGTCCGCCGCCTCGGTCGAGGACAGCGGACGCGAGCTGGCCGAGCGCATACGTCATATAGTGGAGGAGACTGGCTGCGAAAAGGTGAACATTATCGCCCACTCCAAGGGCGGTCTGGACAGCCGCGCCGCCATCGCTCACTGCGGCATGGCGCCCTATGTGGCAACGCTGACCACCATAAACACCCCCCACCGCGGCTGCATCTTCGCGGAGTATCTCCTTGAAAAAATTCCCGCGGAGGCTCAGCAGAAAATCGCTTTGACCTACAACACCGCGCTGAAAAGGCTCGGCGACAGCAATCCCGACTTCATGGCTGCGGTGACGGACCTGACGGAGAGCGCCTGTCTTGCACGCAGCGAGACAACGCCGGACGCCCCCGAGGTGGAGTACGCCAGCGTAATGTCCTACTGCAAAAAGGCACAGCACGGCAAATTCCCGCTGAACATGACTTACCCCATTGTCAAGCACTTTGACGGTCTCAACGACGGGCTCGTGTCCGTGGAGTCGGCAAAATGGGGAGACAGCTTCACCCTGCTCGAGCCTAAGGGGAAGCGCGGCATCTCCCACGGCGACGTGGTGGACCTCAACCGCGAGAACATCCGCGGCTTCGACGTGCGGGAGTTTTATGTCGGCCTTGTCGCGGATTTGAAGCGGCGGGGGTATTGAGGCTGTCCGTATGAAAGTACTGAAAAAATACCTGCTGCCGGCCGTGATGCTGCTGGTATTCGAGGCCGTGGCCATCACGCTGTGGCTTACTAAGGACAATCTGTTTTACCTGTTCAATTTCAGCTATATCGGCCTGTCTATATCCCTCGGGATTTTCCTGTTCATTAAAAAATACCGTCACGCCCGCCGCGTCGCGCAGCTTCTGGTCGGGACCTACATGCTGGTTTATCTGGGCCTTATCTGCGGCGAGAACATGCAGCTTGAGGGCTTCTGGTATTATCTTTTCACAGGCGTATTCGAGGCCGCGACGATTCACTACGCCGTGGCGAAAATTTTCGGTCCCCTGTTCTTCGGACGCGGCTTGTGCGGCTACGCCTGCTGGACGGCGATGATTCTCGATTTTCTGCCTTACAAGATTCCCGCTGGGCCGAGGAAAAAGCTGGGCTGGATTCGCTATGCTGTCTTTGTGCTCTCTCTTTTGTT
>CATJWA010000291.1 GCA_949744025.1 uncultured Eubacteriales bacterium | reverse complement strand
GTGTATCCTATTTCCTGCAAAACGCCGCGCTGCTTATCTGGGGAGCGAACCCGCGCTCCTACACTCCCGTGATAAGCGAGACGCTCAAGCTGTTTGACGGCCGGCTGTCCATCCCCAATGTGGCGCTGCTGACAGTGGCCGTGTGCGTTATCATCATGGTGGGCCTTACGCTGTTCACCGGCCGGACCAAGATGGGCAAGGCCATGCGCGCCTGCTCCGAGGACAAGGGCGCGGCCCAGCTCATGGGCATAAACGTAAACCGCACCATCTCCATGACCTTTGCCATCGGCTCGGCGCTGGCCGCCATAGCCGGCGTGCTGCTGTGCTCGTCCTACCCGACGCTTATGCCGACCACCGGCTCCATGCCGGGCATAAAGGCATTCACCGCCGCGGTTTTCGGCGGCATAGGCTCCATCCCCGGCGCGTTTTTGGGCGGCATACTGCTGGGAATAATCGAGTCCATGGCCAAGGCGTATATCTCCACGCAGCTTGCAAATGTCATTGTGTTTGCCGTGCTCATAGTGGTGCTGCTGGTCAAGCCCTCGGGACTGCTGGGCAAATATGTGCCCGAGAAAGTTTGAGGTGAACGCGGTGAAAAAGCTCAAAAACCTCAAGACCTCGACAAAAGTGGACTTTGCCACCTATTTGGGAGTAATTGTCCTGTATGTGATAGTCTCAATTCTCGCCTCCCAGGGCAAGCTCAACCGCTCCACCACCGGCATGCTCGTGCCTATCTGCTGCTACATCGTCATGGCCGTTTCACTCAACCTCACCGTCGGCATCCTCGGCGAGCTGAGTTTGGGACACGCGGGCTTCATGAGCGTAGGCGCTTTCTCCGGAATCATAGCGGCCATGAGCCTGCAGGGGGCGATACCCTCTCCGGCGCTGCGCCTCGTAATTGCCATAGCCGTCGGCGCGGTTTTTGCCGCGGTAACCGGAGTTATCGTCGGCGTGCCCGTTCTGCGCCTGCGCGGCGACTATCTTGCAATAGTCACCCTTGCTTTCGGCGAAATAATCCGCGACCTGCTCAACTGCCTGCTCGTCGGCTACGACTCACGGGGACTGCACATCGCGCTCAATCTCAAGGGCAGCCTGACCGTGGACGACCTCGGCATGGGAGAAGACGGCGTCGCCATCATAAAGGGCGCCCAGGGCGCTGTCGGCGTGGAAAAGATTGCCAGCTTTACCGCTGGCTTTATCCTGATAATGATAACCCTCGTGATAATCCTCAATCTGGTTCACAGCCGCACGGGCCGTGCGGTAATGGCCCTGCGCGACAACCGCATTGCGGCCGAGAGCGTGGGCATAAACGTCACGAAGTATAAACTCATCGCCTTTGTCACCTCCGCGGCCATGGCCGGCGCGGCCGGCGCGCTGTACGGCCTGAACTATTCAAGCGTGGTCTCCAGCAAATTTGACTTCAATACCTCAATTCTTGTGCTTGTGTACGTCGTGCTCGGCGGCCTTGGCAACTTCTGGGGCTCCATTATCGCCGCTACGGTGCTGTACATTCTGCCCGAGGCGCTGCGCCAGTTCTCCGACTACCGTATGCTCGTGTACGCAATTGTGCTGATAATAGTCATGCTCGCCACCAACAATCCCACGCTCCAGGGCCTTGTGGGACGCCTGTTCCGCGGCAGGGAGTATGAATACGAAGTGAAGGGAGGCGCGCGCAAATGAGTAATATCCCCAAGGAGAAGCCGAAGCTTGTTCCGGTGCCCAGCAGCAACAAGATATCGGAGCGCGACGTGGACAAAACCCCGATACTCGAGTGCCGCCGCCTCGGCATTGACTTTGGTGGTCTGACCGCTGTGGACAACTTCGACATGGCAATAGGCCGCACCGAGATAGCGGGCCTGATAGGCCCCAACGGCGCTGGCAAGACCACGGTTTTCAACCTGCTGACGAAGGTCTACCAGCCCACCCGCGGCATAATAATGCTCGACGGTGTGGACACGCACAATATGAACACCGTGCAGGTCAACTCCGCCGGCATCGCCCGCACCTTCCAGAACATCCGCCTTTTCAACAACCTCACCGTTGAGGACAATGTCAAGCTCGGCCTGCACAACCATATAAAGTACGGCATGTTCCAGGGCATTTTCCGCCTGCCCGGCTACTGGAAGGGCGAGCGCATCGCTCACGAGCGCGCGCTGGAGCTGCTGAGCATATTCGACATGCAGGACATGGCGGAGGCCAAGGCCGGCTCACTGCCCTACGGCGCGCAGCGCCGTCTGGAGATAGTCCGCGCTCTGGCGACCAATCCGTCCCTGCTGCTGCTTGACGAGCCCGCCGCGGGCATGAACCCGTCCGAGACGGCGGAGCTTATGGAGAACATCGTCAAAATCCGCGACACCTTCAAGATCGCTATACTGCTCATTGAGCACGATATGAACCTCGTCATGGGAATCTGCGAGGGCATAGCGGTGCTCAACTTCGGCAAGGTGATAGCCAAGGGTACTCCCGAGGAGATAAAGCAGAACCCCGCGGTTATCGAAGCCTATCTGGGAAAGAAGGGGGAATGAGACATGTCCGAGCCTATGCTTAATGTTGATAATATCAACGTCTACTACGGCGCTATCCACGCGATAAAGGGCGTGTCCTTCCACGTTAACGAGGGCGAGATAGTCACGCTCATAGGCGCCAACGGCGCGGGAAAGTCCACCACGCTTAACACCGTGTGCGGACTTCTGCGCAGCAAGACGGGCGACATCCGGCTCCGCGGCAAGAGCATCGCCCACCGCCTGCCGCACCTCATCGTAAGCGACGGCATAGCCCACTGCCCCGAGGGCCGGCGCGTTTTCGCACAGATGACGGTCGAGGAAAATCTCGAGATGGGTGGCTACGTGCGTCCCAACGGCGAGATTGACGACTCGATAGCCCAGGTGTACGACAGTTTTCCGCGCCTGAAGGAGCGCCGTAAGCAGCTTGCCGGCACCCTGTCCGGAGGCGAGCAGCAGATGCTTGCCATGGGCCGCGCTATGATGTCCAAGCCCAGCCTGCTGATGCTCGACGAGCCGTCCATGGGTCTTGCGCCCATACTGGTCGAGCAGATTTTCGAGATGATACAGCACCTGCACAGGCAGGGCACGACGATACTGCTCGTCGAGCAGAACGCCCAGATGGCCCTGTCAATAGCCGACCGCGGCTACGTGCTGGAGACGGGAATGATTTCCCTGTCCGGCACCGGCGCGGAGCTTGCCGCCAGCGAGGCGGTCAAGAAGGCGTACCTTGGCGGGTAAAATTAAAGGAAACGGGCAGCGCCCGTTTCCTTTAATTTTAAAAGATTCGCTCCGTTTCGCGCCTTACATTTTTTGCCGCCGGCGGCAAAAAATGACGACGCGCTCTCCGCGCAAAGTGTTTTTTGTCAGGCGCATGTCCTGACAAAAAACGGTTGAAATTTATTCGCGCCGGCGGGCGCGAAACAGCTCTGCATCAAGAATTTGTTAGCGGCTTTGCCGCTTACAAATTCTAAGATCTGTGAGACTTTTTGTTCGCGGGCTTTGCCGCGAACGGAAAGGAGATTGCAATGTCGAAAATCAAAAGAGACTTTATAATGAAAGAGCTGCGCTTGCTCCTGGGACTGGTGCTGCTCATGGCCCTCGCGCTGGGTTACATCGTCTGGTATGTAAAAATAACGCCGCTGGCGTTTCTGATAATTCCGCTTGTTATAACCGCCTTTGTCCTGCGCATGTACTTCGGAGCCTCCGCCGCGCTTGGCCGTGTATGCGCGCAGTATTCCGAGCTGTGGCGGGAACGCGTGGGCCGTGAGTATGCCGCGCCGCATCCCGTGTATAAGGTCGCCTACGGCGAAATGCACCTTCTTGACGCCTGTCTGGTCTGCCGTAACAGGCGCCGCCTGCTTCTCATCCCGACGGAGCAGATAGTGAAGGTAGACGAGCGCTTCCGCAGCGTCGGCGTGAAAAAGGTGCCGCTTTTAAAATTCCGTCTGGACACGGACGAAACCGTGGACATCGACTTCTCCGCCGCCCACGGTGAAAGCGGCGCGGCCGTCATGTCCTGGCTGAACGAACACGTCAAAAGAGCGGCCCGATGAAGGCCGCTTTTTTGACTTCCTCAGTCCGGCACGTTACAAACCGGATACAGCGACACCGCGCCCTTGTCGTCGCACAGGCCGAGAAAAATCTCCCGAACGCTTTTAAAGCCCTGCTCACGCAGCCGCTTTTCCAGCCATTTTTTGTCCTTGCCCATGCGCTGAAGGTTGGAGTCCATGATGTGCCCGTCCATGATAAGCTCCGTGCATATCCCCGCCGCCTCCGGAGACTGTCCCATGTCCGAGGGCGTGAGCGGCCGCGAGTCAGACGTCGGCAGAATGGTCAGCCGCCCGTTATACTCGAATACCGCCATCTCAATCTGGCTCAAATCAAAATACCCCGCCTGCCGGCACAGCACCATGAATTCGCTCAGGTCCAGCTTTGCCTTCTTCATGTTGTTCCGGTAGAGCTTCCCTCCGCTCATGACTATGGTCGGCGTGCCGTTGAGGTATTTCCGCATCCGCATGGACTTGCTGGAAATAAGGTTGAGTACGACCGTCACGATGCCGTAAATAATCATCGCGGTCAGCGGACGGTGCGGGTTTTCCAGCTCCGTAGCCAGCTCCGCGGCGATGGAGCCGACGGTGATGCCGTTTATATAGTCGAACAGGTCAAGCTGTGAAATCTGCTTGTGCCCGATAAGCTTGGCTATCACGAACAGCACAGCCATCGACAGCAGCGACGCCAGCGTAATCTGAAAAATTTCGGCGCACATTTTTTTACATCATCCCGCCTTCGGCAATCTGGTTGACGTAGTTGCGCATCTCAAGCTTTGAGCGTATATGCCCCGCGCCGTCGAGCACCTTTTTCTTCTGCTCGTCGGACAGCTTGGCGAAGCTGTCCATGGCCTCGGCGTTGGCCGCCAGCGCCATCCCGAAGCCCATTGGCAGGCTGCTTAAAAGATTGTTGTCCATAAAAAATCACCTCGCCGATAGCTTCTGCCGAAAAGCGAAAAAATATCCAAGGCAATAAAGCGGCTCAGGGGCGTCCGGCCGGGCGCCCCTGAGCTGATTTTCACAGGCAAAATATACTGCGCAGCAGCCGTGCCCCCGCGGCCGTCCTGCAAATTCTGTCCATAAAATTCTGTATGTTTTCCCGCGAATATCCGTTTTCCGAAGCGTTGGCGATGTAGTCCGCCTCGACAAGAATCTGATAGTCAATGCCGTCGATTCCCGACAGAGTGTGATGGTGTCCGACGAGGTGCTTTATCCGCTGGAGCTGCGCCTGTCCGATTCCGGAATTCTTCAAAAAAACCTCAACCAGCGCGGGCCCCTCCTTTTCCTGAAGCTTGCCGCTTGTGTCCCCGTACTTGTCCCTGCACAGGGGGCAGGCAATGTCGTGCGTTATAGCGGCGGCCTCAAGAATGAACTGCGTTTCCGCGTCAAGGCCCTCGGCCTGACCTATCGTTCTGGCATAGGCCCATACACGCAGCAGGTGGTCTATATCGTGAATATTGCCCTTTGAGAAATCAAGCATCCGCTCCATAATTTCGGCTGTGCTCATCGTATTGTACCCCCAGGCTCAAATTCCACCCAGCCCCCCCAGCCACACCCGCGCCGAGGCGTCCGAGGGCATCCGCCAGTCCCCGCGCGGCGACAGCCCCGCCGAGCCGACCTTCGGCCCGTCC
>CATJWA010000290.1 GCA_949744025.1 uncultured Eubacteriales bacterium | reverse complement strand
GGGCGTGGCCGCGGCGGATGTGCCGGGCCTGCGCGTGCTTCGGGAGAGGGACAGGCTGTATTTCGGCGCGCGCGGGCGCCGCGTTCTGCCGGAAACGGTGCTGGAACCGGACTCGGAGACGCTGCTTGAGGACGCGGGAATTAAAATAATTTGCAAAACAATAAAAAACTGTGCGGAAATTAACAAATCATTCAACACTTTTCACTTCAAAAATGAGACTATTTGTGGTAGAATACTTCTCGCGCCCAAAAAGGACGGGGCAAAGATACGTCTTGAGGGGCGCGGCTGTACAAAGCCGCTGAAAAAGCTGTTCCGCGAGGCGGGACTGACCGACGCTCAGCGAAGGGCCGTTCCGGTGCTCTATGACGGGCGCGGGGTTATAGCGGTGTACGGCTTCGGCGTGGACGAGCGCTGCGCGTGCGCGCCGGGGGATGATATAATAAAAATAGAAGTCCTGCTTCAGGACGGGAGAGGATAAGATGGAGAAAGATATACTCAGGGTCCTCATATCCGAGGCCGAGCTCAGGGCCAAGGTCACGGAGCTCGGGGAAAAAATCACCGCCGACTACGCGGGAAAAAGCCCGATATTCATAGGGGTTTTGAAGGGCTGCTTTGTCTTTATGGCCGATTTGATGCGGCATGTGGACCTTTACTGCGACGTGGATTTCATGGCCGTGTCGTCCTACGGCGGAGGAACGAAAACGACGGGTGCGGTTAAGATAAACAAGGACCTCAGCCGCGACATCGAGGGCCGCGACGTGATACTTATCGAGGACATACTTGACAGCGGCGTTACGCTCAGCTACCTGCGCTCGTACCTGCAAAGGCGAAACCCCGCCTCGATAAAAATAGTCACGCTCATGGATAAGCCGGCGCGGCGCTGCGCGGACATAACCGCGGATTACTACGGCTTCAACGTGCCGGACGAGTTCGTGGTCGGCTACGGCCTGGACTATGCCGAGCGATACCGCAATCTCCCGTACATCGGAGTTCTCAGGCCCGAGGTGTACTCGTAATAATAACCGCAGGGCGGTTTATATTTAATCGGCCGCGCGCACGCGCATGGCCAATTATACATGTCCTCCTTACGGGGATGTATAATAAAAACGGCGGCGTTTCACGACGCCGCATTAAGGATGTGAAAGGCGTTTGAACAAACCCGGAAAAAACAGAGCCAGAGACATTGGCTTTTACGCGCTTATACTGATTATTCTGCTCGCGGCCATATTCTCCATGAATCAGGGCGTGGCGAGCACCGGAAAGACCTATTCCGAGATAGTGGACCTTTTCCACCAGGAAAAGGTGGAAAAGATGCGGGCGGATGGAAATATTATCACGCTCACACTCAAGGACGAGTCCGTCGTAACCTGCGAGCTGAGCACGATATCCATATTCTACAACGACCTGCACGAGCTGATAAAGGAGCAGTACGAAGCCGGAATAATCAGCGAGTACGATTATCCGCCGGCCTGGGAGGCTCCTTGGTGGGCGTCGTTCCTGCCGTATCTGATACTGCTGATTATCATGGGCGTGCTGTGGTTCGTGGTGATAAACCGCGCGCAGGGCGGCGGGGCCGGCGGAGTCGCCCGCTTCACCAAGGCTCGCACCCGTCTCGGCAGCGAGGAGAAAAAGAAGGTCACCTTTGCCGACGTGGCCGGCTGCGACGAGGAAAAGGCCGAGCTGGCCGAGCTTGTCCACTTCCTGAAAAATCCCCAGCAGTACACCGACATGGGCGCGCGCATACCCAAGGGCGTGCTGCTTGTCGGCCCTCCGGGCACCGGCAAGACCCTGCTGGCAAAAGCCGTGGCGGGTGAGGCGGGAGTGCAGTTCCTGTCCATCTCCGGCTCAGACTTTGTCGAGCTGTACGTCGGCGTCGGCGCGGGACGCGTGCGCGATTTGTTCGAGCAGGCTAAGAAGGTCGCCCCCGCGATAATCTTCATCGACGAGATTGACGCCGTCGGCCGGCAGAGAGGCTCGGGACTCGGCGGCGGCCACGACGAGCGCGAGCAGACGCTCAACCAGCTACTTGTCGAGATGGACGGCTTCGGAAACAACGACGGCGTTATAGTCATGGCCGCGACCAACCGCGCGGACATCCTCGACAACGCGCTGCTACGTCCCGGCCGCTTTGACCGCCAGGTTTACGTCGGACTGCCGGACATTCGCGGACGCGAGGCTATATTGAAAATACACGCCAAGGGCAAGCCCCTGGGCGACGATGTGAACCTCAACTCCGTGGCCAAGGGCACGCCCGGCTTTTCCGGAGCTGACCTGGAAAACCTTCTCAACGAGGCCGCGCTTCTGGCCGTGCGCAGCGCCCGCAGGTTTATTACGATGCCTGAGATTGAGGAGGCCATAATGAAGGTCAGCATGGGCCCCGAGAAAAAGAGCAAGAAAATGTCCGACAGGGCCCGCCGCCTGACCGCGTACCACGAGTCCGGCCACGCCATTGCCGCCAAGTATCTTGAGCACGTTGACCCCGTGCACTATATAACCATAATCCCGCGCGGGCCCGCCGGAGGCTTCACGATGTTCCGCCCGCAGGAGGATTTGGAGAATTTCAAGTCCAGGAGCGAAATGTTCGAGAGCATAGTCGTGGCTCTTGGCGGGCGCATTGCGGAAAAGCTGTTTCTCGACGACATATCAAACGGCGCGTCGGGCGACATACAAAGCGCCACAAACACCGCCCGCGCTATGGTCACGCAGTACGGCATGAGCGACAAGCTCGGTCCCATTTCGTTTGACAGCTCGTCGCACAGCATCTTTATCGGCCGCGACTTCGGCCAGACCAAGAGCTATTCCGAGGAGACGGCCGCGATTATCGACGAGGAGGTCAAGCGGATTTTCGACGAGGCCGCCGAAATGTGCGAAAAGCTGCTGAGCGAGCACCGCGAGCAGCTTGTAGGCGTGGCGGAGTACCTGCTCGAGCATGAGACGATGGAGGGCGAGGATTTCAACTACTTCTGCGAGCACGGCACCATGCCGCCGCCGAAGAAGGAGCCGCACCTTGTGGATAAGACCATAGAGCCGCCGGCCCGCCATATCTCAATGACGATAGACGAGCCCATAGAGCTGCCCGGAGCGCAGTCCGAGCCTGAGGCCCCCGCGCCTGACGGGGCTCAGGAGGCGGAGAGCCCCGAGCAGTCCGAGACACAGTCCGGAGAAGCGGAGAATTCAGGGGAAACGGAAAAATCCGGGGACGGGCAGAAGCCAGACGACGAATAAATAAATAAACCGACAGGAGCAGGAGCGGAGCGCGCCTGCTCCTTGTCATGCGAAAACCGTGTCAGGGCGGGGAAACGGGGGCGGGGCTTTGCTGTTCATGCGCAGGAGGAACTACAGCCATAACGCGCCGATTGAGGCGGCGAACAGGGAACTGATATACGGAGAGGGCGGCTACATCCACGGCCAGCGCGGTCCGGTTATCAGGGACATGCGCTACGGCATCGCGAAAATGGGCGGCACGGCCTGCGAGCTCATCGCCATATACAACGCGCTAAATAAGCTGGGAATAAGAGACGGCATTTCCAAAATCGCGGACTATTACGAGCGGCATCCGGGCCAGTGGCTGTTCGGCCTGTGGGGCACGAAGTCGAAGCGTATTCCCGACTATTTCCGGAAATACCCGCGCGTGAGAGTGAAAGCGGTGGGCGTGGGGCAGGCGGAGCGGGAGCTGACGGGCAAAAACTCCGTGATAATCACCTTCTGGAATCCACGCGCACCCTTTCACGGCATACATACGGTGACGCTCACCCGCGCGCCGGAGGGTGGGGTAGACGCTTATAATTTTTACGGAAACAGCACGTCGCCCGCGCGCTTTGCCTCGGTGGCGGACATGCTCACCCACCGCGGGCGGCGGAGGTTTATCAGGGCATTTGTGGTCAGCGCTGAAAGGGGGTAAACGGAAGGAAATGACAGAAAAAGGGAAAAGCATATGTGTACTGGCAATCGTTTTTGGACTTCCCGCCGTGTTTTTCATATATATTTTTATCGGCCTTTTCAAGTTTCCTCCGATGGGATATCCGAGGGACTGGGGCGAATATGTCTGGGTTTCGGAGGACCCGAAGGCGTTTATTACCGAAAGCTCAAGGGAAGAAAAAGACCGCGATTTTTTGGGCGGCCAGATAGAGCTTGACGGGGAATTTCAGACGGTTTGTATCAGAATAATGGCTCCCGGGGACTACAGTATCTATGCGCAGCTTCAGACGTATACCGTGTCGGCGAAAACTGGGCGATTCATACATTCGGAGGATGAGCCTCAAACGGTGTTTTACAGCAAAACAAAATACAAAATAGACCGCATTATCTGCAAGGTCGGCAAAAACAGCGAGTATTTTGCCGGTCAGAAAATCGTGTTCATGAGGTACGACAAAGATGCCGTCAGCCCCGAGAACTTCGGATTCGAGCTGGAGAGCTGGGACGATTTTGTGCTCGTGGTTGACAGCCTGCCGGGCGACGACGAGCCCGAGCCAGAGCGTAAGCCGCACCCGACGCCGACGCCCGAGCCCACTCCGAGCCCGACACCGGGCTATGTGCGCGTCAGTGCCTCCGCGCAGGGCAGTGTTTACGATAAAAAGCGGCAATTTGCGGCGTCTGCTATTGAGAAAAGACCGCCCGTGTGTTACAATGCTGTTTGACCCGAGCTTTTGAGAAATAAGGAGATGTGACATACATGAAATTAGGCATAATCGGCCTGCCGAACGTGGGCAAGTCCACCCTGTTCAACGCCATAACCAACGCGGGCGCGGAGAGCGCAAACTACCCCTTCTGCACCATAGAGCCCAATGTCGGCATGGTGACGGTGCCGGACGGGCGGCTGGACTTTTTAGCGGAGCTGTACCAGCCGAAAAAGTACACCCCCGCGGTCATCGAGTTCGTGGACATCGCCGGACTGGTCAGGGGCGCGTCGAAGGGCGAGGGGCTGGGCAACAAGTTCCTGAGCAACATACGCATGACGGATGCCATAGTCCACGTTGTCCGCTGCTTTGACGACGAGAACGTCATCCACGTCGAGGGCGGGGCCGACCCCGCGCGGGACATTGAGATAATCGACCTTGAGCTCATCATGGCCGACATGGAGATGGTCGAGCGGCGCGTTGAGAAGGCCCGCAAGGCCGCAAAGGGCGGGGACAAGGCGTATCTGCACGAGGCCGAGGTTTTCGAGGCCCTGCGCGTTCACCTTGACGGGGGCAAATCCGCCCGCAGCTTTGACTGTGCGGCCGAGGACGCGGAGCTTATAGCGACCAGCGACCTGCTGACCGTAAAGCCGGTAATCTACGCCTGCAACATGGACGAGGACGGCTTCACGGACTTTGAAAACAACGCCTACTATAAGGCCGTGGCGGACATAGCCGCCCGGGAGGGGGCGCAGGTGCTGCCTATCTGCGCCAAGTTCGAGGAGGAGATGGCCCAGCTTGACGAGGACGACAGGGCCATGTTCATGGAGGAGCTGGGCATGACCGAGGGCGGTCTGGCGCGGCTTATCCGCTGCTCCTACAGTCTGCTGGGGCTTATATCCTTCCTCACCTGCGGACCCGACGAGTGCCGGGCCTGGACCATACGGCGGGGCACCAGGGCCCCCCAGGCCGCGGGCAAGATTCACAGCGACATTGAGCGCGGCTTCATCCGCGCGGAGATAGTTTCCTTTGAGGACCTGAAAAGCTGCGGCAGCATGAACGCGGCCAAGGAAAAGGGTTTAG
>CATJWA010000289.1 GCA_949744025.1 uncultured Eubacteriales bacterium | reverse complement strand
TGCTCAAGCAGCGGCTGCATTTCCCTGATAAGCTCAAGGGTTTTGTCGCGCACCTGAGAAAAATGGCGCTGATATTTCTCGTATAAAATCTCCCCGTCCCCGACCAGCACGAGCTTGACTGTTGTTGAGCCTATGTCTATGCCGAGGGCCCTCACATCCGACTTAAACTGCATCACACAACCCCATCTACGTTTTTTGAAAAAGCGGCAAAGCCGCCTTTTCAAAGGGGCTTCGCTCCGCTACGCGCCTGCGACTCGCTAAGAGCCGCCGCTTTGCGGCGGTTGCTCGCTTGCATGGCGCCTGCGGGCGCGAACTCTACTCTGTCTTAAGAAACTGTAAGCGGCAAAGCCGCTAACAGTTTCTAAATGCGAGGCTTTTATAATTTATTCTTTTCTTTTCTCCTCTTTCGCCTTGAAAACCGGCTCGGTGCCGTGGATAAGGCGCGATATGTTTCCCCTGTGCAGAATCAGCACGATAAGGGCAATTATGATACATACGGCAAGCTGTATGCTCATGCCGCGGTTGAATGCCCAGTACAGCAGAGGATACACCACCGCCGAGCTGCACGAGACAAAGGACACCCTGCGCGACAAAATCGCCATTATCGCAAACCAGGCCACCAGCGCGAGGAAAAAGCGCCAGTCAAGCAGCAGGGCTATGCAGCCGGCCACGGACACGCCCTTGCCGCCCTTAAAGCCGAAATAAACCGGCCAGCAGTGGCCGACAAGGCAGGCCAGGCAGGCTACGGCAAGTCCGGTCTCTCCGCCTATCAGCCAGCCGGCAAGTCCGGACAGCGCCGCCTTGACCATGTCGCCGAGCAGGGTGACCACTCCCGCCTTCATTCCGAAAACACGCGCGACATTCGTCGCCCCCGCGTTTCCGCTGCCCTGCTTTCTCACGTCGCTGCCCAACCTGTCGCGCGTGAGCAGCACCGCAACGCTTATTGAGCCCAAAAGATAGGCAATGACTGCAATAATAACATACCTCAGCATTTTCCCGTACCTTATATTTCCTTAAGAATTTTTAAATTTCACAGCATCATCTTATAGCATATCACACGCTAATTCGTGAACAAATTTTGAATTTTATCTTTCCAAATCAGTGCAGCTTCATCATATCGCGTAGCAGAGGATACACACGGCCTGCAGCGCGCTGCCGAGGACCACGAAAATGTGGAACACACTGTGGAAATACCGCCTCTTTTTGCCCAGCGCGTAGAGTACGGCGCCTATTGTGTAGGCAATGCCGCCGGCCAGCAGCCACATGAAGCCGCGGAGGGTCAGGGCCTGAATTGTGGGGCGGAGCGCAAGAATTATAAACCAGCCCATGCCGATATAGCAGGCCATGGAAAGGCGGCTGTATTTCTTCAGGTCAATGGCCGTGAACGCCGAGGCCATAAGCGCCAGGCCGCACTCGCAGCCGAACACGGTCCAGGCCAGCGCGGGATGCTCCGGCCGCACGGCGGAGAGCATGATGGGCGTATAGGTGCCGGCAATGAGCAGGTAGATGGTGCAGTGGTCGATAACCTGCATAACGCGCTTGCCGGGGCTGTCGGACAGTCCGTGGTACACGCTCGAAACGGCGTAAAGGCAAATCATTGAAGCGCCGTATATCGCGCAGCCCGTCACGCCGTAGACGTTGTGCCGCCGCGCCGCGATGACCACGCCCAGCACCAGCACCACGATGCCAAGCGCTCCGCCGACGATGTGCGTGACCATGTTCATGATTTCCTCTCCCGAGCTGTAGGCGGGCATAATCCGCTCTCTGAGTGGCGTTCTTCTTATGTGCTCCATAGCAAAATTCTCCTTTCCCGACGAAAAAACCGTCGAAAAATTCTGCCGCCGTCAGGCGGCAGAAAATTTCGGTGAAACCTTAGAAGCGGCACCAATAGCCTCGCACACAGCTTTCCGGCCAAAACCGCCGTTGGCTTCGTTAAAAAATCTTGATATGCGCTCAGTTTTCCCGCTTGTCTCCCCAGAAAAACAGCGCGACAGTACCCGGGCCTGTATGGCTTCCGATAGTCGTGCCTATCCAGTTTATCTCAACCTTGCCGTTGAGCTTTTTAAACCGCTGCTCGACAAGGTCGGCCACGGCGCGCGCGTCGTCCATGCACGCGGACATGGAGATATAGCACTTGCCGTCATAGTCCAGCCCGCCGCGGGCATAGCGCTCCATGCGGTCTACTATCTCGCTTATGACCTTTTTCTTCGTGCGGATTTTTGCCCGCGGTATCAGCCGGCCGAGATTGTCCATGTTCAGCAGCGGACAGATGCCCAGCACGCCGCCAAAAAGTCCGGCCGCCTTGGAAATCCGGCCTCCCTTGACGTAGAAGGTCAGGTCCGTGGAGAAAAACCAGTGGTGCAGCTCCAGACGGTGGTCCTTTATCCACTCGTGCAGCTTGTCAAGCTCCATGCCGCCGTCGCGCAAATCTGCCAGCGTATCCATTATGAGTCCGTAGCCCGAGGAGGCGCCCAGGGAGTCCACAATGTAAATTTTTCTCTCGGGGTGACGCTCGCGGGCGATGAGCGCCGCGCTCTCGGCAGAGCTTACGGTGCCGGAGATTCCCGAGGAGAGGCTGACATGCAGAATGTCCTTGCCCTGGGACAGAAAGCGCTCAAAATGGGCTAAATACTCGGAGATGTTTATCTGCGAGGTCTTTGTCTCCGCGCCGTTGGCCATGCGACGGTAAAATTCATCAAAGGGTATGCTCTGGCCGAGGTCGTCGGGATAGTCCGTTCCGTCGAGCGCGTAGTGAAAGCAGATGTAGTGGATATCACGGCTTTCAAAATGCTCCTTACTCAAATCTGCCGTCGAGCAGCAGCTCAGTACATAGTTGCTCATTGCTTAACCCCCAATATGTCCCGCGGCGGGCGTAAATGCCGCGTTTTGTTTTCACGCCCCTATTCTACCCGACCTGCGCGCAGAAAAGCAAGCTACTGCCTCACGCGGGCGCTCTACTCATCGGAAAGCGCGGCGTAGAATCACGGTCTATGCCGCAGAGAGCGTGAGAAAAGGACTCTACAATTAGTAGAGTCCTTGATTTTCAAGTCTTTCAGCCCCGCCTTATCCGGAAGCTCAGAAAAACGATTATCTCCGCGGGTATCAGCACCAGAAAGAGCTGCCAGAGATTGAACCTGAGCAGCGTGAGATAGATAAGCAGGAACACGCTCAGCACCAGGGCCGCGACTATCCATACATTGTTCCTGCCCTGGCGCCAGACGCAGTTGAACACCAGCAGCGTTATCACCGTAACCGGCACGGCGGCGGCGAAGATTATCCATTGCAGGCTGCCGAGAATCCAGAATATCACGAACATGAACACCGCCAAAGTCCATATTCCCATGACGGACACAAGCGTCACCACGCCGGTGCTGAAGCTTGTCTTTTTGCCCTGCCCCTGCCTTGGCGCATGCTCCCATTCGTCGTGCTCGCTCAGCAGATAGTCCACCGACACGCCGAAAATTTCGCCGAGCTGCTTGAGCACAAAGGCGTCGGGCACCGACTCCGCCCGCTCCCATTTGGAGACGGTTTTGTCGGAGTAATTGAGTCTGGAGCCAAGCTCGGCCTGCGTCATGCCGGCGTCCGTGCGCAGCTTTATAAGGTTGCTCGCGGTGATAAGCTTAAGTTCGTCCACTCTCTCGCTCCTGTCTGAGCCGCACGGTGCGGCCGGATAATAGAGTCAGTTTACCATTGATTGCCTCTCATTGCAAGTGAAATCGGCTCCCACCTTCACTGGGCGCGGCCGAACATTTTCGTCATCGCGCCTATCCGCTCGGCCAGCTCCGGCGTCAGCGCGCCGGGCAGAACGCGCCAGCGCCAGTTTTCGCCCACGGTGCCCGGCTGGTTCATGCGGGAGTCCGCGCCGAGCTCAAGGTAGTCCTGCATCTGCGCGATGAACAGCTCGCACACCGAGCACATTCCCGCGCGCAGCAGGCCCCAGACATAGCCCTCGGCCTCGTTGAGTCCCAGATACTTCGTCATAAACTCTCGGTCCGCGTCCGGCATCTCCTCAACAAACTGCCTGAGCGGGGCGTTGTCGTGCGTGCCGGTAAAGCATACCGAGTCCTTCCAGTGCCGGTGCGGCAGGTAATAGCTGTCGCCGCCGGCGCTGAAAGCAAATTCCAGCACCTTCATTCCCGGAAAGCCCGATGAGCGGCGCAGGCTTCTCACGCTCTCGGTCAGCAGTCCCAGGTCCTCGGCTATAAGGCGGAGCTCCGGAAAGGCGGTTTTCAGCGCGTATATGAAATGGCTGGCCGGACCCTCGACCCATTTCCCGTTGACCGCGGTTTTGTCCCCAGCGGGTACGGCCCAGTAGCTGTCCAGTCCGCGGAAATGGTCGAAGCGTATCACGTCAAAGAGCTTGCCCGCCGCGGCAATGCGCTTGAGCCACCAGACATAGCCGTCGCTCATCATCTGCTTCCAGTCATACAGCGGGTTGCCCCAGAGCTGTCCGTCCGCGCAGAAATAGTCCGGCGGTACGCCCGCCACGAATTTCGGCCGGCGGTCGGCGTCAAGCTGGAAATACTCAGGGTGCGCCCACACGTCCGCGGAGTCGAGCGGCACGTATATCGGCACGTCACCTATTATCTGCACGTTCCTTGAGTGGGCGTAGGCGCGCAGGTCCCGCCACTGGCGGAAAAAGGTATACTGCACCCACGTGAAAAACTCCACGTCCTCGCGCAGCTCGGCGCGGCAGCGGTTAAGCTCCGCGGCCCGGCACAGACGCAGCCCGTCCGGCCACTCGGTCCACGGCAGGCCGCCGAAGCGCATTTTCAGCGCCATAAAAAGCGCGTAGTCGGGCAGCCAGTACACGTTCTCGCGGGTGAAGTCCTTCACTGCCTGAACGTCCCGCCCCGCGGCACGCTTAAAGGCGGCGCGCAGCGCCGCGAAGCGGTGCTCCCACAGCCGGCCGTAATCCACGCGCGCGGGGTCGCCGCCCCAGTCCACGCCCTCAATCTCGCCGCGGGTGAGCAGTCCCTCCCCGGCAAGAAGGTCCAGGTCTATCAGATAGGGATTCCCCGCGAAGGCGGAGAAGGTCTGATAGGGCGAGTCGCCGCAGCCGGTGTGGCCGAGCGGCAGTATTTCCCAATAGCTCTGGCGCGACGCGGCGAGGAAGTCCACAAAGTCGTGCGCCGCCTGTCCGAAGGTTCCAACGCCGTGACGTGACGGCAGGCTGGTTATGTGCATGATTATGCCGCTTGCTCTCAAGCTCTCATTCCCCCTGCAAATGCAGATTTTTTATTTATTACTATCACCGTTAATACAGCCGGCAGCGCCGGCGCTCAGAAAAGGTTTTCCTCGCTCTGCCGGTCAAAAATGTGCAGCAGCTCAGGAAGCATGGAGATATGCACCGGCGCGCCGGGCTGGGGAAGAAGCTGCTCCGTGCCGGTTACAGTCACCACTGCGATGATGTCATTGCCCGAGGCGTTGAGATGGACGTACAGCTCGCTGCCCATCATCTCGGTGACATCGACCTCGGCGGCTATTCCGGAGGAGGACAGCTGCGTGTGTGCCGGACGCACGCCGACAATTACGTCCCGCTCACCCAAATTTTTCTCCCGCGCGGCGGCCTGCTTGCTCTCCGGCAGGCGGATGTGCTCGCCTAACAGGTCCACGAAGTAGGTCCCGTCCCTGACCACGAGCCGCGCCTGAGTGAAAATGTTCATCTGCGGCATGCCGATGAAGCCGGCGACGAACAGGTTTTTCGGGTGGTTGAAAACCTCCTGGGGCGTGCCTATCTGCTGGATAAAGCCGTCCTTCATTATCACTATGCGGTCGCCGAGGGTCATGGCCTCGGTCTGGTCGTGGGTGACGTAGACAAAGGTGGTGTTTATCCGCTTGCGCAGCTTGATAATCTCGGTGCGCATCTGGTTTCGGAGCTTTGCGTCGAGGTTGGACAGCGGCTCGTCCATCAAAAATACCTGC
>CATJWA010000288.1 GCA_949744025.1 uncultured Eubacteriales bacterium | reverse complement strand
CTGTCCTGATGTTCCTTGCCATCATGGCCTGCTGCCGCTTCTGGAAACTGGACACCACGGCGTACAACAACTACGACGTTGAGGCCGAGCGCCGCAACGCCCCGAAGCTGGACACCGCCGGAAAGCTCTCCGTTGCGGTATTTCTGGTTGCTATCGCGCTTATCATTCTGCCCGAGCTGCTCAAAAATGTCTTTCCCGCGTTCTGCGGCTTCTGGACCTCCTGCGGCGTTGTCGTCCCCGCCATTCTGGCCTGCGCCGTTCTGTGCATTGTCAATATAGGAGGCAAGCCGGTGCTGGATATGCCCGCCGCGCTCAAGTCCCTGCCGATGGGCGCCATCATCTTTGCCGGCGTTGTCTGCGTAATGTCCACCCCAATCTCCTCCGAGCTGACCGGCATCAACGTCTGGCTCGGCAATGTGCTCCAGCCCCTGCTTGCGGGAGTGAACTCCTTCGTGGTTATCGTCATAATGGTTATTGCCGCGCTGGTGATGACAAACTTCCTGTCAAACGTGGTTACGATGACGATTTTCTTCAACGTCGGCGTGGCCCTGCTCGGCGGCGGGTCCACAAACATGGGCATGTACGCCATGCTTATCGGCTACGCGGCGGCCATGGCCTGCCTGACGCCCTCCGCCTGTGCTCCGATGCCGCTGGTGTTCGGACCCGGACACGTCACCATGGGCGGCACGCTCAAGGCCAACCTGCTGTTTGTCGTGCTATCGTTTGTAATCATGCTGGCGTTCATTGTTCCCGTTGCGCCCATGGTTTTGAAATAAGCGGGGTATGCCCTCGCCGCATTCGGACGGAAACGAGTATGAAAAAGGCACAGTCTCAGGACTGTGCCTTTTTGCCTGCGCGGGACGGTTTTGGGCAAGGGAGCACATAGGCTTTGACATTGGGAGAAAAATGCGGTAAAATACTGTGTCGAACCACGTCGATATGCCGCGGGAGATGGAGGACCGGAGATGGACAGGAAAATATGCTGCGCCTTCACGGGTCACAGGGAGGGCAAGCTTCCCTGGCGTGACAATGAGCTCGACAGCCGCTGCGTCAGGCTCAAGCAGAGCATGTATGACGCCGCGCAGGCTGTGTATACCGCGGGAATACGCCATTTTCTTTGCGGCATGGCCACGGGCTGCGATACCTATTTTTGCGAGGTGCTCATGGAGCTGCGCTCGATGTATGAGGATATAACGATAGAGGCCGCGATACCCTGGCAGGGCCAGAGCGAGCGCTGGAGCGAGCGCCAGCGCCGGAGATATAACCGTCTGGTCTCGGAGTGCGATTACCAGACGGTTGTGCAGAGCCATTACACCGATGACTGCCTGATTCGCCGCAACCACTACATGGTTGACAACGCCTCGGTGCTGATTGCCGCGTATGACGGCAGGGCCGGCGGCACGCGCAGCACAATACTTTACGCCCTGCGTCGGGGGATTGAAGTGATAGAGCTGCCGGTTTGACGTTTTCCGGTTCTAATCGCGCGCCGGTTTTAATAGTCTGTTAAGGGCCCCGCAGAACCTTCAGGGGGGACAAGGTCCCCGCTGTGCGGAATGGGCCGAAAAATACTTCGAGTGGAGGATTCCAAAGCATGAAAAAGCTGATTTCCTTTCTTCTTTCGATTATATTGACGCTCAGCGGCAATCCGTCCGGCGTTATGGCCGCTGGCGGCGGTATGCTCAATTTCAAGAACGTGAACACCTATAAAAACGGGCAGTTTACGGATGTTGCGCCGGAGGACTGGTTTAATGCCAGCGTCGGCGCGGCCTATGAGCTGGGGCTCATGAGCGGCGAGTCGGCGGATTATTTCAACGCCGCGGGGGAGATAACCGTGGCGCAGACCATTGTCATGGCCGCGCGCCTGCATAAGATATACAACACCGGCTCCGGAGAGTTTGAGCAGGGCAGGACCTGGTACGCGCCGTACGTCAGCTACGCCAGGGAGAACGGCATAATTTCCGGCAGTCCGGCTCTTGATGCCGCGGCCACGCGCGCGCAGTTTGCCGACATACTCTCCCGCGCGCTGCCGAAAGAGGCCCTTGAGCAGATTAACGACATAGACGCCGACGTGATACCCGATGTGAAAACCGGAGACGAGTATGCCGCGAGCATCTACATGCTCTACCGCGCGGGTATTGTGACCGGCAGCAACTCCCGCGGCGCTTTCCGTCCCGAGAGCAGCATTTCCCGCGCAGAGGCCGCCGCGATAATAACGCGCATGACCGACAGGAGCCTGAGACAGAGCTTTACGCTGAAATACTCCGGTCCCGACCTGACAAAGCAGGCCGAGCAGGACGACAGCTTTTTTGAAAACGCCGCGATACTCGGCAACAGTCTTGTGGACGGACTGAGGCTGTACTCGGGGCTTAAGTCCATCAATTACTTCTGCGGCACGAGCGTGTCGGTGGTGTCCGCGACCAAGACGAGGAACATGCAGCTTAAAAACGGGCAGGTCGGCACTTTAGTGCAGGCGCTTTGTCAGGAACAGCACGACAGGATTTACATAGAGCTGGGTATCAACGAGATTGGCAGCGACGTGGACTATTTCATCGGGCTTTACGGCGACATGCTCGACACGATTATCGAGGCGCAGCCTGACGCGGATATCTACATTCTCTCGATTCTGCCGGTGACAAAGAGCAAGTCGGAGTCCAGCACCGTGTTCAACATGACGCGCGTGAACATGTACAACGAGGCGCTGCGGAAGCTGGCGGAGGAAAAGCAGTGCTACTACATGGACGTGTGCTCCGCGCTTCAGGGCGAGGACGGCTATCTCCCCTCAGACTGGAGCGGCGACGGCGTACACCTGCACGCGCAGTATTACGCCGTGTGGGAGACGTGCATGAGAACGCTGTACTGAGAAGCTATAGGAAAATGAAGCTCTTGCGGGGGTTCCGCGGGTGGATAAGGAATTGATCTGAAAACCATATATATACCAGGGCATTGCAAGATCAGGGCAGGAAGCTATCATTGCTTCCTGCTCTGTTCGTGTTTTACCTCACAGTGACAGCAAGGCTGTCGAGGCCTCGGAGCGGATAGCAGAACCTGACCGTATTTTCAAGCGGATTTATGAGGACGACATAACCGGAAGCTTCGCCGTGTCGGGGATTTTTGCTTCAAGCGAATAATTTAGGGAAGCGGTGAGAGAAGCGCGACCGTCTCCACATGAGCCGTTCTCGGGAACATGTCAACTGCGGCAGCGCGGCGGGGAATGTATCCGCGCTGCTTAAACAGAGCAAGGTCACGGGCCTGTGTGGCCGCATTACAGGAGATGTACACAACGCGCTTTGGAGACATGGAACACACTGAGCTTATAACCTGCTCGGTCAGACCCTTGCGCGGAGGGTCGAGCACAACCGCGTCTGGACGCAGTCCGCGTTCGGACAGCTTCGCGGCGGCCTGACCGGCGTCGGCGCAAATAAACTCGACGTTTTCAACACCGTTGCCGGCCGCATTTTTCCTCGCATTTTCCACCGATTCGGGAACTATCTCCGCACCGATTACGCGCTCGCACCCGCGTGCCAGACACAGCGAAATAGTTCCCGCGCCGCAGTACAGGTCCAGTATCAGACCCCGGCCGGCGGGCGCGGCGTAATCCAATGCCAGCGAATAGAGCTTTTCCGCCTGCGCGGGATTGACCTGGTAAAAGGACAGCGGAGACAGCTCAAATTCAAGGCCGCACAGCTTATCGCGCATTGTGCCGCTGCCCCAGAGCGTATAAAAATCACCCTTGAGCACGGCGTTGCCGCAGCTTTTGTTGATATTCAGGATTATCCCAGTCGCTTCGGGCACTGCGCGTCGGAGGACCTCTACAAGCTTTTTGGTTTTTGCACCGAAGCCGCCGGCAGAGACGACAGTGACGAGCATTTCACCGGAACGCAGGCCGTTTCGCGTGAACACGCGGCGCACAAGACCTCGGCCGCTGGCCTCGTCATAGGCGGGGATGCCGTTTTCACGCATGAAAGCACACACGGCGCGCGCGGCGCGGTCGGCGCTCTCGGCTTGTATAAGACAGCGCTCCACCGGTATCAGCTCATGGCTGCGCGGGCGGAAAAATCCCGTCCGCGGCCCCTCCGCCACGGCGTAGATGCCCTTGTTGCGGTAGCCGTCGACGCTCTGCGCGCCGATTATCCTCTCCGCGCGCAGCTCAAGGCCGCCGACGTGGGCATAGGCGTCGTTGACCTTCGCCAGCTTGAATTCAAGCTCGCTTGCGTAGTCCACGTGCCGCAGAGCACAGCCGCCGCATTTTCCGAAAACGGGGCAGTCCGGCTCCACTCGGTGGGGAGATGGCTTCAGAAGCCGCTCGCCGCGCGCGAAAACGGCGGCGGATGTGACCTTTACAATGCGCACGACCCAGTCCTCGCCGGGAATGGCGCCCTTGACGAACACGGCCCGACCGAGTACATGGGCAACACCGGCTCCGTCAGCCGACCAGCCGTCTATCGTCACGGTATGCAGTTGGTTTTTAGCAAGAGCGTCCATGCCGCCGCGCCTCCTTTCACCCGTTCATGTCGCAGGCGCCGTCCGAAAAATCAATAATCACCTTTTCACAGCCGCGGCAGAGCCAGGCGGCCACGGCGGAGCCGTTGAAATGGGACAGAGTGGACAAAACGACGCTGCCGTCGTGGAATTTGGCCCTCGCGAACACGGGCTTTTTAGTCCCAGGGAACCACGACACCTCGTGCGGGGACCTGATAAGACCGATTTCCATTTCCTTTACGCAATAGGGGCACTGCATATCTCTACCTCCGGACTGTTTTCTTAAATGCTATCACATTTGCTGATTTGATTCAAGCCGCCGTGCATTAAAACTCTCTTAAATTTCCGTTAAACCAAGTCAACGGTTTACATACATGGGAAATTGTGATAAACTAATAAACTAAGAAATAAGGCGAATAGAGGACAAAGCGTAATGCTGGAGAAGATAAAACAGCTTGAGGACAGATTTGTTGAAATTGAAAGCCGTATGTTGCAGCCGGAGACCTACGGAGACCCGGGACTGTACGCGCGTCTGGCGCGTGAACAGAAGGAGCTTGAGCCCATAGTCGCGGCCTACCGCCGGTACAGGGGCTATGAGGCGGCTATGCGTGACGCGCAGGAGCTCATGGCCGATGCGGAAATGCGCGAGCTGGCCACGGAGGAGTACGCTGGGGCAAAGGCGGCGCTTGAGAGCACGCAAAGGGAGCTGACGCTGCTGCTTTTGCCTAAAGACCCGAATGACGCCAAAAATGTTATAATGGAGATACGCGGCGGCGTCGGCGGCGAGGAGGGAATGCTTTTCGCCGGCGACCTTTTCCGGATGTACGGCATGTACGCCGAGCGGCACGGATGGAAAACCGAGGTCGTGAACCTCAGCGACACTGAGCTGGGCGGGATAAAGGAGATAAGCTTCATCATCGAGGGCGAGGGAGCCTACTCCCGCCTGAAATTTGAGGCGGGTACGCACCGTGTTCAGCGAGTGCCGGTGACGGAGTCGTCGGGGCGGATACACACCTCGGCCGCGACAGTGGCCGTGCTGCCGGAGGCGGAGGAGCTGGACTTCGAGATAAACCCGAACGACCTTCAAATTGACACCTACCGTTCCTCCGGAGCGGGCGGACAGCACGTGAACAAGACAGAGAGCGCAATTCGCATAACGCATCTGCCCACCGGAACGGTCGTGGAGTGCCAGGACGAGCGCAGCCAGTACAAGAACAAGGACCGCGCGATGAAGATTCTGCGCTCAAAGCTTTTCGAGGCAGAGCAGGAAAAGCGCCGCAGCGCCGTGGCGGCCGAGCGAAGAAGTCAGGTCGGCAGCGGCGACCGCAGCGAGAGAATACGCACCTATAACTTCCCGCAGAACAGGGTCACGGACCACCGTCTGACAGGGGATAACAAAAACTTTAACATCTCCGAAATAATAAACGGGGAGCTTGACGGGCTGATCGACGCGCTTGTAACCGCCGACCGGGCAGAAAAACTGAAAGCGCAGGCGCAGGAGAAATGAAAACAGAGATAATCAGGGATAATACGGATGCCGCCGCGGAGATAATACTTCATGGCG